>DAOVNN010000296.1 GCA_030630165.1 Candidatus Krumholzibacteriota bacterium | reverse complement strand
GCGAGAGAACTTCATTGAGCGGATATTTACCTATGACCGCTGGCGTAACATGGAATCATCAGGCAGGACGGCGGGCAAGCTTGTCGAGTTTCACGCGCGGCACAAGCTGCTCATTCTCTCTCACAGCGGAAAGACTTTCAAGGAGCTCGGCGCGCTGACCGCCCGCTCCGGGAAGATTCCCGCAGGGGAACTTTACGGTCAGTATATTAAAACGCTGATGGAAGGGATGAAGCTTGCGGCGACGGTAAAGAAGAATGCCGACGTCCTGATGCACACCGTGGGGCATTTCAGGAAGGTCCTGAGCAGCGACGAGAAGAAAGAGCTGCTCGAGATCATCGAGAGGTACAGAGCGGGACTGATACCGCTTGCCGTGCCGGTGACACTGCTCAATCACTATGCGAGGAAGTACTCACCGGAACACCTGCCAAGGCAGTACTATCTCGACCCGCATCCCCACGAACTGATGCTTCGCAACCACGTTTGATATCGATATTCGGTCACTTGTAGGAGGATCCCCCTGTTTACGATATAATTTTCACACAAGAGAGAAACATCGTGCTCGTCATAAGAAGGTCCTGAACTGACAGGAGGTTAGACAGATGAAGAGCACTATCGGAAAACTGACCGCCGGCATCGGGTACGGCTTTCTCTTTGGCGCCGCCGCCGGATTGATCGCAGGGGTGGTTCTGGACAGACTCTTTTTCTGGACCATCATCGGGATGGCCGCAGGTCTGGTCATCGGTATCGCGATCTGCTGTTCGAGGGCGGCCGGAAACTGCAGGAGGCAGAGTAGATTTGAGCAGTCCGGCGAGGTGCGGGATGCGGGTCAGGCTGATAAACTGGAACCCTGATGAAGGCGGTGAGAGGGCCGGTTCCCTGGAGCGGGGATGCACTGAAGCGCACCGGAGAACAGCTGCCCGCCGCGATAACTGATTTATAATAAATATGTTACATTGATGTTGTGAGATTCGCTCAATTGCTCCTGATCGTCTTTCTCTTTCACGATATTACCGTCCTTTACACAAAGCCTCTTTTCAAATATATTCTTGGCCAACAGGTTATGAACGAACAAGTAAACGATAACGGCCAGGTCGAGGAAGCCCCCAAGTTCGGAACCTTCATCGGCGTTTTTACACCAAGCGTGCTTACGATCCTCGGACTGATCATGTACCTGAGGTTCGGCTGGGTCGTGGGCAACCTGGGGTTGCTGCTCACCCTCGTCGTTGTTCTCATCGCCTGCTCGATAACATTCATCACGGGGTTGAGCGCCTCGGCGATCGCGACCAACATGAGGGTCGGAGTCGGCGGCGAGTATTTCATGATCGCGCACAGTCTCGGTCTCGAACTGGGCGGTGCAATCGGAATCCCGCTCTATCTCTGCCGCACATTGAGCATCACCTTCTACAGCTTCGGACTGGCTGAGAGCCTCTTGATCCTCTGGCCCGCTGTCTGGGGAGCGGCTCCCGTATTCATGGTGCAGCTCCTCGCGGCGATCATCATCATCATCATCACGATACTCTCGGGGAAGAGCGCCTCGCTCGCCCTGAAGCTGCAGGTCCCGATAATGATCGCTGTAGGGCTCTCTCTTCTGGCCCTCTTCGTCGGAGTCCTGACGAAAGGCATGAAAGCGCCTGAGATCGTTGCCACGTACAGGTCGGCGCCGGAAGGGTTCTGGTACATATTCGCTGTCTTTTTCCCCGCGGTAACGGGATTTACCGCCGGAATCGGGATGAGCGGGGATCTCAGGGACCCCAGCCGCAGCATTCCCAAGGGCACACTCCTGGCCGTGTTGACAGGTGCTGCTGTCTACCTGGCTGTACCGTTCTTTCTCTCGATCACCACGGCTGTAGATGGGGATACACTTGCTTCGAGAGGCGCCCAGGCCTGGACACTTATATGCATCGGCGGCCCCATCCTGGTATTTGCCGGTATGTGGGGAGCGATCCTTTCCTCGGCCTTCGGCAGTGTGCTCTCGGGACCGAGAGTGCTGCAGGCCCTCTCGCAGGATGGTCTGGCGCCAAGGTTCCTATCGCGTCTCTCGAGGAAGGGGCAGCCGACGATCGCGACATGGCTCACGGGAGCCCTGGCCCTTTCGGCCGTTCTGCTCGGAAATCTCAACGCCGTCGCCCAGTACGTGACGGTCCTGTTCCTCACTCTCTACGTGATCATCAACCTCAGCGCGGCTATCGAAAAGCTCGTCGGTGACCCGTCATACAGGCCGACGATAAACGTCCCATGGTATGTTTCACTGATAGGATCGGTCGGGGCGCTCTTTGTTATGTTCCTTCTCAATCCTCTTGCCTGTCTTGTCGCTGTTTTCATAGAGGTGATCCTCTTCATGTACCTCAGGCGCAGGGCACTCGGGAAGAGGTGGGGGGACGTCAGGGCGGGGGTATACCTCTCCCTGGCCAGGTTTGCCCTGCTCAAGCTGAAGAAGCATACCCTGGATTCGCGCAACTGGCGCCCTCACACGATCGTCTTTACCGAGGATGTCGAGAAGGAGGCGGATCTCGTATATGTAGCGAACTGTTTCAATCAGAACCATGGGATCGTGACGGTGACCAGGATCATCGAGGGACATTTCGACGAGCTGGATGTGGATGTCGACCACGAGGGCGCAGAGATGAACAGCGTGCTCAAGTCGAAGAACCTCGTCGGTTTCTGCGAGGTCAACGTGGCCCCTGATTTTGTCACCGGCGCATTGAATATAGCGCAGGCGAACGGGATTGCGGGACTTCACTCGAACACACTGATGTTCGGCTGGCCCGCGAAGAAAGAGAAGCTGATCGCTGAGCTCGAGATCATGAGCGCGATCTCGAAGATCGAAAAGAACACGCTTATATGCAGGCTGAAGCATATCCGGCAGAAGAGACTGAACAAGCGCATCGATCTCTGGTGGGGAGGGCTCGAGAACAACGGAGACCTGATGCTTCTGCTCGCCCATCTGATGCGTATGAATCCCGCCTGGGTGCATGCGAGGATCAAGATACACTCGATCGTCGAGAGCGAGGAGGAGAGGGAAAACCAGATAGAGTCCCTTCTCGAGCTGATCGAATCGACTCGCATCGACGCTGAGGCTGAGGTGGTACTCAGGCCTCCCGATACGTCGATACAGGATATAATAACGGTAAGCAGCATCGGGGCCGATCTTGTTATCATGGGGTTGATGATCCCCGAGAAGGAAGCGATGGAAGGATACGCCGACTGGCTGATAGAGTTCTCTGAAAACCTCGGATCTGTTATATTCGTAAGGAACGCGAGCAGGTTCGCCGGCAGTCTCGTATGACGGTCGTCGGAAATGTTCGCCAGACATGGAAAGGAAGGCTGAGATGAGATACTTAATTGTCATTACAGCATTTCTGATTGCGGCCGCCGCGGTTCCGTCAGCCGCACAGGAAGCAGACACGCTGGAGACAGCCGTGCAGGAAGCAGACACCCTGGAGACAGCCGTGCAGGAAGAAACCGTCCCGGAAAGCGGACTGAGGGTCGAAAAGATGATCTTCTGCGCAGGCATCGAGGACAGGCTCCCGGTAGGGGAGAGCACCCAGTTCTTCGAGTCGACCGAGAGGATCTACTGCTACACGAGGATAAACGGAGCTGCCGATACACTCGAAGTCACCCACGTCTGGTTCTACGGCGACGAGGAGAAGGCAAGGGTCGACCTTACGAT
>DAOVNN010000149.1 GCA_030630165.1 Candidatus Krumholzibacteriota bacterium | reverse complement strand
GGTCACATCGACCTGCCGAGCGCCGGCGCTCGGCAGGTCGATGTGACCCTCATAGGCGGCCGGCGGATGGCGCTGCTCAACCGGGATTACAAGGGACGGCGTGGCGCGGCGGAGATCCTCACTTTCGTTTATGATGACGATCCTTCTTCGCATAGCGAGGGCGCTGCCGGAGAGATCCTGATCTGCTGGAAAAAGGTCGCTGCGTCAGCCGCGAGACTGGGCGTTTCGAGGAAGGCTTATCTGCTCAGGCTCGTAGCTCACGGGCTCTCCCACATCGAGGGGTTCTCTCACGGTGATGACGGGAAGGCGGAGAAGATGGAAAGGCGTGAACGTGAGATCCTCGACGGGATAGTCTCCGGGAGGGATCTCGCGAGGATGTTCGGCGGATAGATAACATACAGATAATGCAGCCATTGATATTGAATACGATCGTGCTTCTGCTCCTGGCGGCGGCCCAGTTTCTCACAGCGGGGGGGCTGACGGCCTTCACGAAGGTATCCCGCATGAGCGAGGACAGGGTCTTCCCCGGGGGGGCAGGCGCGAACAACTGCCCGAGGATGATACACAGGGGCAGGCTCCATGCGGCGATGATACTCGTCGCGGTCCAGATCGTTCTGGTCATCACCGTCGCGCGCATCCTGCCGGCGGCGGCGGACGCGATACTCGAATGGTCGGCCGGAAAGCACTACATTGCCGTTGCCGCGGTACCGGCCGCCGGTGTGATCCTCATGCTGATCGCGGCCCTGGCAGGGATCGGTATCGCCACAAGACATCCCGCAGGAATGGCGAGACTCGTGTCGTACCCGTTCTGTCCGGTATATGTCCTGCTCAGGCCCTTCTCCGGCCTGCTGCTGAGGATAATATCTATTGTTTTTCCAGATCTTCCCGGTGAACTCGCCTCGCCTTTCATGCTGATCCATCATCCCGACGAGCCGGGAGAGGGATTCATCGAGGACAACGGCAGCAGGCTCGTTCACAGTATCGTCGAGTTTGGCGAGAAGAAGGTGCGCGAGGTGATGGTGCCGCGCATCGACGTCTTCGCCATCGAGAGCGGGATGACGATGACCGAGGTGCGCGAAGTGCTCGCCGGCGCGGGACACTCGCGCGTACCGGTCTATGACGGTAATATCGACCGAATAACAGGTATGCTCTATGTGAAGGACCTCGTTCCCGTGGCGAGCGATGAGGAGGACAGGGGTATCGAGCAGCTGACGAGGGAGCCGTATTTCGTTCCGGAAGGCAAGAAGATCGATGACCTTCTCAAGGAATTCCAGCTCAAGAAGATGCATATGGCGATAGTCGTCGACGAATATGGAGGGACCTCCGGTGTAGTCACACTCGAGGACATCCTCGAGGAGATCGTCGGCGAGATAAGGGACGAGTTCGATCACGAGGCGCCTCTCGTCAGGAAGACCGGCGAGGGAAGGTACGTTATCGAGGGAAGGACCTCTCTCGATGATCTCGGGGAGATGCTCGGAATGGAGCTGGCCTCGGAGGATGTCGACACGCTTGGAGGATTTCTCTACAACCTGCTCGGCAGGGTGCCGGAAGAGGGAGAGGAATTCGATTACGAGGGGATGACCTTCAGGATCGAACGGCTCGAAGGCCAGCGTATAGCGGAGGTCGTCCTTACCCTTGCCGGAGCGGACAGGGGCGGGAAGGAATAAACGTATGTTCATCTGGTTTCGGAGAAAATTCCTCACGGGCCTGATAATCCTGCTGCCCACCGTGCTGACGGGCTGGATACTGTACAGACTGTTCATGTCGGTCGACAGCATCCTCAGACCGATCGTGACGAGGTACCCTTTTCTCGATATCCCGGGGCTGGGTTTCATCGCGGTCATCATCATCCTTCTGCTCATGGGGATATTCGCGGGGAACTTCATCGGACGCCGGATCATCCACTGGGCAGAGAAGGGGATCGGCCAGATCCCGCTGGTGAGCAGGCTGTATACCGCCTTCAAGCAGATGAGCGAGGTATTCCTCCAGGAGAAGAGGACCGCCTTCCGCAGAGCGATCATTATCGAATATCCCCGCAGGGGGGTGTACGTGGTAGGGTTCGTAACCTCTACCTGGAGCTACCACGATTCAGGCGGGACCGAAAGGGTATTCATCAACGTCTTTCTGCCTACGACCCCCATCCCCACCTCGGGACTCTTTCTGATGATCCCCGAGGAGGATGCCACCCCCATGAACTGCTCCGTCGAGGAAGCTCTGAAGATGGTGATATCGGGAGGCGCGATAATTTCATCGATTCCCGCCATCGACGCCGCGAGGGAGGCCGCCGAAAAAACCGGCCGGGCTGCCGGAGAAGGCCCCGAACGGGAATAATTCCTTGACTGTAGACCATTTCCGCTTCATTCTGTGCACCTGCTGACAGAGCCCGGTACGCGGGGTTACGGGCAAAGGTAAGGGTGAATATGGACGAGAATCTCGATCGTAAGGCCGATTTGATCAGGGAGATCTTCGAATCGGGGGACCTGACCCGGTTCGCCGGAGCTCTTGATGGTATGCGTGCGCCCGATGCGGCGGAAGTGCTGACGGCGCTGCCCGGGGAGATCCATGTCCCACTCTTCAAGTCGATGGAGCAGGAGATGGCCAGCGAGGTCCTTACCCTCGTCGATGAGGGGATCG
This sequence comes from Candidatus Krumholzibacteriota bacterium, assembly GCA_030630165.1. GTDB lineage: Bacteria > Krumholzibacteriota > Krumholzibacteriia > Krumholzibacteriales > Krumholzibacteriaceae > JAUWCL01. The sequence continues at coordinate 4,441 of DAOVNN010000149.1, read as the reverse complement.
CCCGCGAGATCCTCGAGCTGCTCACCGTCGACCAGATCGTACCGCTGATCGATTCGATGGCCAGCGATGACGCCACTGATATCATTAACCTGCTCAACGCCGATACTGCCGGCGCGGTCCTTCGCAGGATAAGCCGCGAGGATTACGAGGACGTCTCCGAGCTCCTCAAATTCGACGAGGAATCGGCAGGCGGACTGATGGCGAGGGAACTCGTCACTGTCCGGGCGGGCAAGTCGATATCCGACGTCATCGCGACACTGCGCAGCGAGCTCGACAGCATAGAGCACATCCAGTACATATACGTCATCGACAGCGAGGGGGTTCTGCTCGGGACGATCCCCGTTATCAATCTGCTCGTCACCGACCCCGGCAAGAAGGTCGAAGAGGTCATGGAGCGCGACGTCCTGACGGTGACCGCCGATACCGATCAGGAAGAGGTCGCGGCGATGTTCTCCAAGTACGATCTCTACTCGATGCCGGTGGTTGACGAGAGCGGGAGGCTCGCCGGCCGGATCACCGTCGACGACATCATCGACGTTATAGAGGAAGAAGCGACCGAGGACATCTCGATGATGGCCGGTACCGGAGAAGAGGAATTCTACGAGAGGTCGCCTGTAAAGCTTTCGAGAGCGAGGCTGCCCTGGCTCCTGACGGGTCTTTTCGGCGGGATCGCTTCCGCCGTGATCATGAACAGTTTCAAGGAATCGTTCGAGTCCATTCTGACACTCGCATTCTTTGTCCCCGTCATAATGGCGATGGGCGGGAATGTCGGCATACAGTCCTCGGCCATCGTCGTCAGGGAAATCGCCCTCGGAGGATTGAGCGTCTCCCAGACAGGTGGAAAACTGCTCCGCGAGCTGAAGGTCTCCCTGATCAACGGCGTTGTCATCGGCACGGTCCTTCTCATCACGGTAACGATATGGCAGAATGACTACAGGCTCGGCCTGCTGCTTGGCATCTGCATGTTCATCATCATCTGCTGGGCTACGATCATGGGCGCATTCATCCCGTTGATGCTCAAGAAAGCCAACATCGACCCCGCGCTTGCGACCGGTCCCTTTATCACGACGTTCAACGACATTCTCGGCATAGCGATCTATCTCGGAATCGCCACTATTTTCCTCGGATGGCTGGGCGAGGGCTGACGGACGGGACGGTGAGAGGTGAGCGGTATCCTCAAGGACAGGGCTGTCATTCTGAAGACATGGGAGTATGGCGAGACAAGCCTTATTGTCTCGGCGCTCACGAGGTCCGGAGGACGGGCGAATTTCCGCGCCAAGGGGGCGAAGCGGGCGAAGAGCCCGATGCACGGCAGGTTCAGGACTGGCAATGTCGGGGACATCGTCTACTACGACAAGCCGGGAGGAGCGCTGAAGCTCATCAAGGAATTCTCCGCCGGTCCCCCGTTCGATTCGATGGAGGCCGGGTTCGAACGGCTCTGTATATTCCAGGCCGGTCTCGAACTCGCCGGCAGGGCGTCGGCGGGAGACGAGCAGGAAGGGGCGGTATTCGATCTCGTCGAGGCGTTCATCGCCGGGCTCACTGCGGGCGATGACCCGTGGGCGGTCTTCTTCGTCCTGGAGACGACACTGCTCGCCGCTTCGGGACTGATGCCGGAGATCGAGCTCTGCGATCGTTGCAAAAAAGAACTTGCGGGATGCGGGTTTTCTGTAAATCCTACGAGTGGCGCCGTCGAGTGTGACGGATGCACTTCCGGTGAAGGGACTCTTTCGCCGGAGTCGTGCGCTCTCCTGGCGAGGATGGCGTCGGCTGGATTCACGGGGTTACGGGGGTTGAAAGTAACCGCTCAGGCCCGCAGGGAAATAGGTACACTTCTTCACCGTATGTTGACGCACCACATGGACGGATACAGGCTTCCCGGTTCACTCGGGGTGCTGAAAGGAGCAGGTTGAGGATGACGTTTCAGGAACTTGTGGCCACCCTCAACGAATTCTGGTCTGAGAATGGCTGCCTCGTGATCACGCCTTACAACTCCGAAGTCGGAGCGGGAACGATGAATCCCGGCACCTTTCTGAGAGTCCTGGGGCCGGAGCCGTGGAAGGCTGCCTACATCGAGCCGAGCAAGAGGCCGAATGACGGCAGGTTCGGCGAGAATCCCAACAGGGTCCAGCAGTTCAACCAGTACCAGGTGATCCTCAAGCCTTCGCCTGACAACGTGCTCCCTCTCTATATCGAGAGCATGAAGGCGATCGGCATCGATCCTGAGATGCATGACATCCGTCTGCTCGAGGACGACTGGGAATCGCCGACGCTCGGCGCCTCGGGTCTCGGCTGGGAGGTATGGCTCGACGGGATGGAGATCACGCAGTTCACTTACTTCCAGCAGGCTGGCGGGCTGGAGCTCGACCCGATCTCTGCAGAGATCACCTATGGGCTCGAGAGGATCGCCATGTATATCCAGAAGGTCGATGACATCATGGATATAGAATGGCACGCCGGCGTGAAGTGGGGGGAGTTGAACATGCAGGCCGAGCGTGAGTTCAGCGCGTTCCATTTCGAACATGCCGATACGGAGATGTACTTTGGAATATTCGAGAAATTCCAGGGTGAGGCGCGCAGGATGCTCGATGCAGGTCTGATCCTTCCCGCCTACGATTATGTTCTGAAATGTTCACATATATTCAATATCCTCGACGCGAGGGGCGCGATAAGCGTTTCCGAGAGGACGAGTTATATCGGCAGGATAAGGGACCTCGCCCGGAGGACCGCCGAGGCGTACGTGGCGGAGAGAGAAAGGCTCGGGTTCCCCATGCTTCGGGAAAAGAAAAGAACTGGAGGAAAGGTTTCGCGATGAAGAAAGATTTCCTGCTCGAGATCGGATGCGAGAACCTGCCCAGCGGATATATCGATGGAGCGCTGCGTCAGCTCGAGGAGACATTCTCGAAGGAGATGCGCTCGCTGAGGGTAGGATACGATTCCCTCTACGTTACCGGCACGCCCAACCGCCTCGTCGTTCATCTCAAGGGTCTGCCTGTGAAACAGGAAGGATCGGTCACGACCGTAACCGGACCTCCCGTATCAGTCGCCGTGGCCGAAGACGGGAGCTGGACGAAGGCTGCCGAGGGATTTGCCAGGAAGCAGGGAGTGGCGATCGAGGAACTTACCCGGTTGAAGACGGAAAGGGGCGAGTATCTCGCCATTCAGGTCACGGAGAAGGGTCGGTCCGTCGAGAGCGTTCTCAAAGAGATGACGCCCCTCTGGATATCGTCTCTACGCTTCCCGAAGGTGATGAAATGGGACGAAACCGATCTGAGGTTTGCCAGGCCCGTGAGATGGGTCATGTCGCTGCTGGGCGACAAGCCGTTGAAGTTCACGCTGGGAGGACTCACATCTGCTCCCGCGACGAGGCTCTCTCCCTATTTCGAGGAGAGCGTTGCGATCGAGGGGCAGGAGCACTATTTCGAGGCGCTCAGAAAGGCGCGGATAATCCTCGACCGAGGAGAGAGAGAGGAGAAGGTCCGCAAGGAGGCGAACAAGGCGGCCCGGGAGACGGGAGGGATCCTGGTCGACGATGCCGAGCTCTACTCGATGGTCGCAAACCTTATCGAGACCCCTGTCGCTATGGCGGGTTCATTCGATAATAAATTCCTCGAACTTCCGCGCGAGGTGATAGTAACTGCACTGAAGAGCCATCAGCGGTACTTCTCCGTCCAGACGAAGTCGGGGAAGCTGAGGGCGAATTTCATAGCATTCGCCGACGGAGCGAGGAAGAACAAGGCAGAGATACTGAAGGGTTACGAGAGGGTGCTGCAGGCCAGGCTCGAGGACGCGGGCTTCTACTACAGAGAGGATACGTCGATTCCTCTCGAGAAGATGTCAGAGCGTCTCGATGGTATCGTCTGGCTCGAGGGGCTCGGAACCCTCGCCGACAAGGCCGGCCGTACAGCTTCGCTCGCAGAATGGATCTGCACGGCCTGGAAGCCGGGCGACGCTGAACTCACCGGCAGGGTGAAGCGCGCCGCCCGTCTCGCGAAGGCAGACCTCGCAAGCGAGATGGTCAAGGACGGCAAGGAATTCACAAAGCTACAGGGATATATCGGGAGAGAATATGCACTGGCCGCGGGAGAGGACGGCGAGGTAGCGGATGCAGTGTTCGAGCACTACCTTCCGAAGTTCTCAGGGGATTCGCTTCCTTCGACCGATACGGGAACAGTGCTGGCACTTGCCGACAGGCTCGATACGATCGCGGGATGCTTCATCCAGGGGTTTGAGCCTACCGGATCGCAGGATCCATATGCCCTTCGGCGCCAGGCGGTAGGCATACTCCGCATCTGTTCGGAGAAGGGGATACCTCTCGAGATCCCCGACGCGCTGGCTTTCAGTCTCGGTCAGTATGGGGAAGAGTCGGTCGTCTCACCGGGCAGGACCATCTGCGAGCTGATGTACGGCATGATTGATCTCTTCTCGCAGAGGCTCAACT
>DAOVNN010000255.1 GCA_030630165.1 Candidatus Krumholzibacteriota bacterium | reverse complement strand
CCGCCATCGAGGGCCCGAGGGATACCTTCCCGTTCGTATCGAGCCTGATTTTCTTTGGATTATTTCTGATGTTCGCCTTCTTTGCCGTGCAGGAGCTGCCGAAGTTCGGCGAGCCCCTGATGCGGGTATCCAGTGAATATCTCAGGACGGGAGCGGAGAAGACCGGCGCGACGAATATAGTGACCGCCGTGCTCCTCGACTTCAGGGCCTACGATACGCTGGGTGAGGCGACGGTCCTCTTTACTTCTATTGTCGGGGCCTTCGTGATTCTCAGAAGAAAAGGACGGAAGGGCAAGGCCGAGGTCGACCAGGAGAAATTCGGAATACTCGAGGACGAGGATATCAAGCAGAACTTCGAGGGGTTCTAGGGAGCGCTAAATGGACAGACTCGAACAGGAAATCAAGGATACCAGCAAGGGGATGACCACGATAGTCAAGACTATCGTGAGGTTCGTGATGGGGATCATCGTCATATTCGGGGCGTACGTCGTCCTCTATGGACACGTTACCCCGGGCGGCGGTTTCGCCGGCGGAGTGATCCTCGCCTCGGCCTATATCCTCCTGACGCTTGCATTCGGCAAGGAAATGGGCCTGCGCAAGATGAGCAACAGGTGGGCCTCGCTGCTCGACAACTCGGGCGCCCTGGCGTTCGTGATCGTCGGGTTGCTGGGCTTTGGGGGCGGATATTTCTTTTACAACTTCCTGGGAAGGGGAGAGCCGTTCCATCTGTTCAGTGCCGGCTCGATACTTCTGTCCAACATTGCAATAGGCGTGAAGGTGACGGCATCGGTCTTCGCAATATTTATGACCCTCTCGATTTTCGGAAGGATCATATACAAGGCGGCCGAGGGCGAAGAGCCGGAAAGCGAGGAATAGAGGATGGTCCTGTATTTTCTTTCAATGGTGATGCTTGTAATGGGGCTCTACTGCCTCATCGCAAAGAAGAATATCGTCAAGAAGATCATCGGGATCGTGATCATGGAATATTCCATCAACCTCTTCCTCGTACTCGTAGGATACAGGCATGGAGGGATCGCGCCCATTCTTATGAAAGGTATGCAGACCGAGGAGCTCGTGCAGAAGGGCGTCGACCCCCTGCCGCAGGCCCTCGTGCTGACGTCGATCGTCATCGGCCTCGGAACACTGGCCCTCATGGTGGCCCTCTGTCTGAGGATGTACGAGAAGTTCAAGACGTTCGACATGTCAAAGATAAACACGCTTAAGGGATAAGAGGAGTCAAATGCAGACGTATTATCCATTGTTCACGGCGATTCCGCTTGCAGCGGCGTTTCTGAACCTTCTTCTGTCGAAGATCTCGATGAAGGTAAGCGACTATATCGCGTTCCTCGTGACAGGGATTCTGGCCGTGATGTCCGTCAAGATGCTCTTCGAGGCTCCTTTCATCTACGCGGTCGGAAACTGGAGGCCCCCGTTCGGCATCCTTCTCGTTTCCGACGGCCTCAGCTCGCTGATGCTGGTCGTGATCAACGTGATCGGCCTGCTTGCGGTGATCTTCTCGTTCAAGTACATGGCGACATATACGGCCAAGCCGAAGTACTTCTCTCTCTTCATGCTCATGATCGCCGGCATGAACGGTGTTGTCATCACGGGCGACATGTTCAACCTCTACGTCTTCCTCGAGATCGCGTCGATCGCCTCGTACGCGCTCGTCGGATTCGGCACCGGGAAAAAAGAGCTCGAGGCATCGTTCAAGTACCTGATTCTCGGAGGCGTGGCGAGTACGGCCGTGCTCTTCGGGATCGCGTTTCTCTATTCTATGACCGGCACGCTCAACATGCCCGACCTCGCGCAGCAGCTCGAGGTGATCGGGATGACGAAGACGGTAGGTTTCGTAGTGGCCCTGTTCATCATGGGCTTCGGATTGAAGGCCTCGGCCGTTCCGTTCCACGCCTGGCTGCCGGACGCTCATCCGAGCGCACCGGCTCCTATCTCGGCGATGCTTTCGGGCGTCCTGATCAAGGCCCTCGGCATCTATACGATAATGCGCATAATGTTCAACATAGTCGGCAAGAACGAGCTCATCTCGGCCATCATCATGTTCCTCGGCGCCCTGTCGATGGTAATCGGCGGTCTTCTGGCGATCGGCCAGAAGGATTTCAAGAGGATGCTTGCATATTCGTCGATCAGCCAGATGGGATACGTACTGATAGCGATTGGCCTCGCCCTGAAGCCCGGGGCAGAGCTGGTCGTTGCCACGCTGGCCCTTATCGGAGGGCTGTTCCACCTCGTCAATCACGCCGTGTTCAAGTCGCTGCTCTTCCTTGCTTCCGGAGCCGTTGAGTACCGGACAGGGACGCGCGATCTCGAAAAGCTCGGTGGACTGATAAAGAAGATGCCGGTAACCGGCGCGGCGACCGCTATCGGATCACTGTCGATCGCCGGGATACCGCCGTTCAACGGTTTCTGGAGCAAACTGATAATCATCCTGGCCCTCTTCCGGGGCGGGTACTGGATCTACGGAACGGTCGGCGTAGTAGTCGGATTCATTACGCTGATCTACTTCGTGATGCTCCAGAAGGAAGTGCTCTTCGGAAAGCTCCCGGAATCACTGAGCAAGGTCAAGGAAGCTCCGTTCACCATGGTGCTGCCTCTCGTTATACTGGCGGCCCTCTGTCTGGCGATGGGGATCGGTTATATGGCCATCGAGGGACAGCTGCTCGATTCGGCGGCGTCCGCGCTGCTCGACAAGATGGCGTACATGAACTATCTGATCGGTGGGTAGAAAAAGAAAAGGTAGAAGATGAAACGCTTTGTCCACTTTCTGTTGCTGTTCGGGATATGGCTGCTGCTGACATGGTCGCTGCACTGGCAGGACCTGCTGGCCGGTGGGATAATCGCTCTCATTGCCCACGTGATGCTGGGTGATATCTACCCGGTCAACGCGGTCAAGATCCTGAACCCGGTCCGCTTCTTCTGGCTGGTCGTATACGGCGTCACGTTTTTCAGCTACATGGTCAAGGCGAATTTCGACGTCGCATACAGGGTGCTGAACATCAACATGCCGATACGGCCGGGAATAGTGAAGGTCCGGACCAGGCTCAAGACAGATATGGCCAGGACTTTCCTCGCGAACTCGATCACACTGACGCCGGGGACGCTCACCGTCGATTGCGTGGACGACCATCTTTACATCCACTGGATTAATATCGTCTCGGACGATCCCAATAAGGAAACGGAGATTATTGTTCAGCATTTCGAGAAATTGCTAGAAAGGGTATTCGAGTGATCGTATTTATCTCACTGCTGGTCTTCTGCATCTTTCTCTGTCTGTACAGGGTAGGGAAAGGTCCGACCGCTCCGGATAGAACAGTGGCGATCGACATACTCGGAACTCTCGTTGTGGGGTTCTGCGCGATATACTCGATCATCACCAAGAAAGACCTGTACATGAATATCGGAATATCATGGGCGCTCCTGAGCTTCCTCGGGACACTTGCCCTCGCCAAATATCTCGAAGGGAGGGGTTTCGATGAATGAGATAATCGGATTGACACTTCTGATCATCGGCATCTCGTTCGACGTCGTTGGGTGTATCGGCCTTGTCAGGCTGCCCGACATCTATAACCGCCTCCAGGCAGCGACGAAGTGCGTAACGCTCGGGACGTGCATGATCCTGCTCAGCGTTGTCTTCTACACCGGTTTCAACTCTATCGGCGTGAAGGCCCTGCTCTGCATCTGGTTTGTCCTGATTTCATCGCCCACCGGCGCGCATGCCATCGCCAGGGCCGCCCACCGTTCGGGCATCAGGCTCTGGGAAGGCAGCATCATGGACAAGTACGCAGATGACAGGGAAGGCACGGAGGATATAGCCTGAGAAAGGCGCTGGAACATCGGGGGTTTTTCAAGTGGCGATTCGTAAACCGAAGCTGAGAGAATTAAAAGAGGCAGTGACCGCCCTGATAATGGGGCCGTACACGACGAAGTTCCCAAAAGTGATGCCGGTGATGCCGGAGGGCTTCAGGGGGACACCCACGTATGTTCCCGATGAGTGCGTCGGTTGCGGTTCGTGCGGCCAGGTCTGCCCGGCAGGGGCGATCACTATCGTCGACCGGGTGAACGACGAGGGCAGGATGATACGCTATATCGAGCGTAACTGGGGTTCCTGTATATTCTGCAGCCAGTGCTACGCCTACTGTATCACGGGGAAGGGAATAAAGCTGGATCCCGATTTCGAGAAATCCGTCTTTTCTCCCGATGATATGATCGACTCTCACGAGAAGGAACTGCTCTTCTGCGAGAACTGCGGCGGAGTCATCACGGCCGAGGATCACGCGAGGTGGTGCACGAGGCAGCTCGGTGAGCTCGCCTTCGGCAACCAGACGCTCAACGTCCTTAAGTACAAGGACCTCGGGCTGGTGGAAGAGAACACGGGCGGTAACGAGAGGAAATCGCTCGAGAGGGACAGCTACATGAAGATCATGTGTCCCAACTGCCGTTCT
>DAOVNN010000273.1 GCA_030630165.1 Candidatus Krumholzibacteriota bacterium | reverse complement strand
TTATAAAGTCAAAAAGGGACCGGATCTTTCCGGTCCCTTTTTCTATTCTACCCTGCGTACATTCCTCGCCTCGAATCCCCGTTCACCTTCGCTGATATCAAACTCGACAAGTTCGCCCTCACTGAGGGTTCTGAATCCCTCCCCCACAATGTGAGAGTAATGGACGTATATCTCGTTGCCGCCCGTCTCCCGGCGGATGAATCCGTAACCTCTGTTCTCGTTGAACCACTTGACCTTGCCACGCTCAGGCAATCCTGACCTCCGCCCCGAAGGGCCGTTTGTGCATCATTACGGGCGAAAGGCGATAATAACAGCAACCCGGCCCTCTTTCAACCCCTGATATCCTTATTTTTCATAGTTTTATGCGGTGCATACACCCGCCATCTTTGGCATTTTTCTTGCGAGTGTGATTCCGGAGGGTTTCTCTGAAAGGATAATAAGGTCATGTCGAGGCTTCAGATACCATACACCGGAGTGCTGGTGGACCCGACCGATTACGATCCCGATAGATTCGAATCGGTCCTGAGGAAATACCTGGGCGACAAAGGCGGGGACCCCGTCGTCATCGAGGTGTTCAATGATCACATTCAGTATTTGACATTCATAAGGGACGGTCAGATCTACTGGTGCTGCGCGAGCGAACCGGAAGGGTTTTCCGAACTGTCAGTGAGGGAGTCGTTTTCCTCCCTGCGCAGGACGCAGTTCCCGAAGGTTATCGTATACTCGATCGACCTGCTGCTGTTCCATTCCCTCATCGTCTACCTCCAGACCAAGCCCGAGCTCAAGGTCAGCTCGACGCTCGTCGACCTCGACGAACTCCTCGACAGGATCGAATCCGAAAAACGAAACGCACTGGTAACAGCCCTCCAGCCCGGCAACCTCGTGATGCTCAGATACAAGGATGGCGTTCCAGCAGCGTGCTATCACGGCCTCAGCACCGGCGCCGCGAGCGAGACTACAAGACGCGAGGATTTTCTCGTGAAGGTATACACGATGGCCACGAGGGCCGCGTTCGAGATCAGGATATTCACCGAACTCGTAGTAACCCATTCGGAAGACGCGCGGCCGGTCCCCGGTGATTTTGAGGGTCCCATTTCGTCGTTCTTCCTCAGCCAGCCGCCGAAACTGATCGTCAAGCTGAAGAACAGGCCGCTTAAGACATACAACTTTACCGGCAAACAGATCACGGTCGGAAGGCTGCCCGAAAACGATATAGTGATAGACAACCTCAGTGTCTCGAGAAAACACGCCGTCATCCACTCGGTCAGAACAGGGTACGTCCTCCGCGACCTGGGCAGCAAGAACGGTACGCTTCTCAACGGCGAAAAGATAGAGCACGGGGAGCTCCACGGCGGAGACACGATAACGATCGGCAAATACGAGATAGCGTTCCAGGTAACCACCGGTGAGGAGGGCCTGGTCGATACGCTCGACCAGACCGTCATCATCCCCAGATATCACAGTGAAAACAGCCCGAAGAAGGATGCTCCAGCGAACAAAGAGGCGGAGGCATTCCCGAGACTCTACCGCCGCAATGATCAGGAAGAGTACCCGATCGAGGGCAACAGCCTTGTCATCGGCAGGAGCAGGGAATCGGATATCAGGCTCAAGGGCCTCTTCGCCCCCCGCGTAAAGGTGAACATTTACAAGAGTGGATCCGACTGGGTCCTGGAAGCGGACGGAAAGAGGGTAGTCAGAGTCAACGGCGAGAAGATGGAGGATAAGGTCCTGCAGGAAGAGGATCTCATCGCCATCGGCTCGGAAGAATTCGTCTTCAAGCACTGATAATATGAAGTACCTCGTTTTTTCAGATATTCACGGCAACGCTCAGGCGCTCGAAACGGTCATTGATGAGATCGGCGAGATCAGGCCTGATTTCGTCGTCTCGCTCGGAGACGTCGTCGGATACGGTGCGAATCCCTCCGACTGCGTCGATCTCGTCGAGGAGCACTGCGATATCCGGATCTGCGGCAATCACGATTTTGTCGCCGCCGGTCTCGCGGAGAGCGAGAACTTCAACGTCACCGCGCGTATATCGATCGAATGGACCAAGAATTCCCTGTCTGCGAGTCAGAAGGAACTGCTCTCGGCCTACGATACGGTGAAACGTCACGGCGAGTGTCTGTTCTCCCACTCCTCCCCCGTCTCTCCCCTCGACTGGGAGTACATCTATACGCTGGGGCAGGCCGACAGGATCTTCAGGGAGACCGACGAGAGATTCATTTTTATAGGACACACGCACGTACCGGGGATCATCAGTCATGATCTGCTGTCGGGCAGCAGAGTTGAAAAAAGCTCGAAGATCGAGATCGCGGAGGATCGCCGCTACCTGATCAATACGGGCAGCGTCGGCCAGCCGAGGGACGGCGTCAGCGCGGCCAGCTTCGCCGTCATCGACGTGCAGCGCGGCAGGATCAGCATGCGGAGGATCCCTTACGACATTATGGAGGCACAGGAGAGAATAAGGGCCGAAGGACTGCCCGAGTCGCTCGCATCCAGGCTGGTGGTGGCGAAATGACAGATATGGAAGGAAGAAACTACCAGATCCTCAGCACCCTCGCTACCGGCGGTACCGCGGTCCTGTACAAGGCTATCCAGAAATCACTCGACCGCGAAGTGGTGATAAAGAGACTGCATTCGCACCTCACTTCCGACACGAATTTCACGGGACGGTTCGAGGTGGAAGCCAAGGCGGCGGCGAGCCTCGACCACGAGAACATCGTCCGCATCATCGACTCGGGGATATCCGACGGCAACTACTTCATCGTGATGGAATATATCGACGGGTTCGCACTGAGCGAGATCCTCGAGAAACACGGCCCGATCGACGACGAACTCGCCCTTCTTATAGCGCGCGAAATATGCATCGGCCTCGATCATGCCCATCAACACGGAATAATCCACAGGGACATCAAGCCTGCCAACATAATGATAACCGCGACCGGCCAGGTGAAGATCACCGATTTCGGGCTGGCCAAGCTGATCGGCGCCCAGCTCCAGCATACGGTCGCCGACACCCTTATCGGAACGCCGCTTTACATGTCGCCCGAACAGGCGATCGGCGACGGCATCGACGGCCGCAGCGATATCTTCTCTCTTGGAACCATATGCTACGAGATGGTGACGGGGAAGCAGCCATTCAGCGGGAACACGTATGCCGCAGTGATACAGAAGATAATAGACGGACACATCCCGCATCCGTGCCGTGTTAATGAGAATGTATCCACCGAAGCCGACCGCATCATCATGAAGGCCCTCAGCAGAGAACCCTCCAGGAGGTTCAAAACAGCTCTCGAGATGGCAAGGGCTATAGAGGCCTGTGTCGGCCAGGAGAAGGTCTGGTCGATGAGGAACAGACTCCGCAGGCTGGCGGGCGGGTCCGACCCGGCCGTGACCGTTGCCCGGTCCGCTCCCGTACGCCGCAGGCGCGCAGGCGCGAAGAAATGGATCACGGGCATTGCCGCTGCCGCCGTTATCATCGCATCAGGTTATACGGTGGTCGAGCGACCAGACATCATACGGGGATTGAGGACAAAGGTCGAGGGCGTGCTGGAGGGATTGAGATCGGAGCAGCAGCCTGAACTCCTCGAGGCTTCGGGTACTCCCGGTGGATCGATGGAGAGCATATTCACCGCTGCCGTCGATACCGGCGCTGTGATCGCCGACTCACTCACCGCGACAGCGGATACGGTGGAGACCATTCATCCTGCCGGCCCCCCCGCGGGAACAGCGCCCGAGCCGGATACTCTTGCGGCTGTCGCCGAGCCTGAGCCACCGGCCGTGCAGGAAGAAGAACCGGTCGTCGCAGAAGAGCCTGCTCCCGCCGTCGGACTGATCGATATCTACGTCAAGCCCGAGGCTGAGATCCATATCGATGGACGCTGGCGAGCCTCGACAGACAGGTTCGGCCCCGTCGAGCTGTCCATCGGATCACACGACATCACTTTGAGGCAGCGTGACTACAAGGAGTACACCGAGAGGATCGTGATCAGGAAGGGAGAATTGTCGCGACGGAGGATCGAGCTGGAACGCGTCACCGGCAGTCTCGATTTCACGACTGTCGCCGGAGCGAGTGTCTTCGTCAACGGCAAGTTCCACGGGACTACGCCGCTGCAGACTCCGATCCATCTACCTGCCGGGAAATACCTCGTTGAGCTGAAGAAGC
>DAOVNN010000128.1 GCA_030630165.1 Candidatus Krumholzibacteriota bacterium | reverse complement strand
CGAACCACATTTCCTTGCGGTAGCTTTTCATCTTTTATTCCTTTCGCCGCGCCAGCAACACTTCGCGAACCGGAAGGCGCCCTAGTAAATCAGTTTAGTCGCCACGACACGATTGTCCGAGAAGGTAGGTATCACTACCATGTCATATTCATCCACCAGTTCTATGTCGGCGGCGTTGATCCCGTCCGACCTCGTATCAATCAGGATATAGATTCCCCCATCGGGCTCGATCAACGCAGTTCTGCCTCTCCAGTCAGTGACTATGTAATTACCTTTCGAGTCGATCTTCACACCATCGACCGATGATCCTACATTTACAGCGGTCGTAACGGTCCTGTCCCTGAGATCAACGGCCTTCAGCGTCGCATCGCCGGAGTTGCCCACCACGAGGCGATTGCCGTCTACGCACAGCCCGTTGGGGCTCTGGATATCCTTGTGCCGCAGCCAGACCTCGAGTTCCCCGTCGGCAAATCTGTAGATGACGCTGTTTTCCCTCGACGAATCTGATATGTAGATGTTCCCCTTCCCGTCTGCTGCTACGTCGTTGAGAAATACAGCTCCCTCGGCCTTGTACCGCTCGACCACCTTGTCCATCCTGATGTCGATCACGGCCAGTTCGTCGATATCGCTCACATAGATCCTGCCGCCGAAAACGGCCATACCTTTCGGAGCGTTGAGCCCTGTGACCCACCTGAGCTTCCTGACTTCCCCCTCGATCGAGACCCGCGAGATAAATCCCTCGCCATCCTTCTCGCCCGGGTTACCGGCTATGTTCGAGACATAGAGTATCTCCCTGTCGAAATCCCAGCATACCGATTCGGGTACCTTGAAGACCGGATCCGTGGCCCATTTTTTCACGAGGTGGAAAGCTCCCGAAGGAGAGGAGGTCATGATGACCATAATCGGGAAAAGTACCAGGATCACGAAAACGGAACGATGTCTCATGAAAAGCCCCCTTACCGATTTCATATCGTCTGAGACGAACCCGATTATAGGGGGCTTTACTTACTTTTTACAGTGTATTTAACCGGACCTGTCACTCGCCGTCCCAGCCTCCGAGCCTCGCCCACAGGTGCCAGGCAGCATAAGCCTTGCGATTCGCGTTGAGCGGCTGGCTGTGCGCCGAGGTGCAGCTGTACCATTCGTCGGCGTTGGCGCCCTGCCAGTTGATTGCCCAGTTCGAATCGCGGGAATCGTTGCCGTCACTGTCGTAGTCGCAGGCGTCGTTGGCAGCCATATCGAGGTAGTATGCTCCATCGGGATCGTACGATTCGATGTCTGCGAAGTCATAGAGTATCTTGTCGTTGGCTTCACAATACAACCGGATCATCTCGTTCCTTAGATGGAGATTGCCACTCTCACCGGAACCGTCCAGATGACCGGTCATGTAAACGAAGATCACGCCGGGATAGTCGGCCTCCAGCTGGTTCATGGAGCTGAGATAAGCGTCCATATAGGAAGCGTCTGCCGTGCTTACCTGGCCGCACCACGACCATATCACCACGTTGACGTCAGGATTGGCATCGAGGTAGCTCCGGGTAGCAGCCGACCATGTGGCGCTGCCAAGATCGTAGGCGCCGTAAGAATTGAATGCGTAGTCATGCAGGTCGAGCGTCCCGCCCGCACCTCCGTTGCTGTAGTTATACAGGTCGTCACCGAGGAAATCCGCCAGTCCGTCCATCCCGGTCGTCAACTGGCTCCCGTGAGATGTATGTCCGTAAGCGATATGGAGATTGTCAATGGCGCCCTGGATAGCCGAACGCGGAACAGCCGATATATCACAGCATGCATGATCGATCGTCATACTGACATCTCCTCCTTCGGTTTCACCATTCGAAGTCGGCGAAGCATCGTCGGAACTGCACGACAGGAACAAAAGGGCGGTCAGAGCCGAAATAATCACAAGTGTTTTGTATTTAGCCGCTTTACTCATTTCGTATGCCTCTTGAAGACTTTGCCACAACATTTACAATAAACCTATGCAAGAATCATGTACAGATACAATCCAAATGTAACCGATAAGCTCATCTCGATGTATAAAAATGCAACAAATAAAAAGAGGGCGTACCGCCGACCGGCACGCCCTTTTTCCACCATGGTCCGCTGAGGTGGGTTATTATTTCAGACGTTCGTCGTCCGGATATATTTTCGTCAACTTCTCGAACATTTCATCGTACTCAGCCTTCTTGCCGCACTTCTTTAAAAGGTCGAGATGCAGGAAGGCAACGTCGATGTTCGCAACTTCCTCTTCCGGATCCTCGATATCCTTGCCGTAATAAGTCAGCCCCTTCTCGAGCGTCTCGAGAGCTGTCTCATACTCTTCAAGGTCCCTGTAGACATCGGCGAGCATCACGTATGCGTCGTAATGTGTCTCGCGCGTCTCGATAGCCTTTTTAAGGGCCATGACGGCGGAGGCAAGCTCGCCATGCTTCCAGTATGCCTCGCCCTTGTGACGCCAGGGGCATGACCACTTGGGGCTCTTCTCGTTGAGCATATCGTATATGGCGATCGACTCGTCGTACCTGCCGAGCTCGAGGAGGATGTTTCCATAGCTGAACATGGTTTTATTTTTCAGCTCGGCCTTGTTCTCTTCCAGGATCTCGAGGTTCTTTTCGAGTTCTATGAGACTCAGATAAGCCAGTACCGAGGCCGCGCTGTAATTGACTGTATCAGCCCTGAGGCTTTCGTAGTGTTCGAAAGCTTTGAGGAAATTCTCAGGTGTGCGGTCCTTGAGGTAGATGCTGAAAAGGCTCGGCTCTTTGGCTGAAGCCGCTCCAGGCAGAAGGATCGCTATTGCGACGACGAGTATCAAAACCTTCTTCATTACTCTGTGTCCTTTCATCTTCCCATCAGTATCAACTGAAAATACATGCCGACCCGTGACCGGCCTTCTGTCTATACTAACGCATCTACCGGCTGATTCATGCAGAATTATTCTTATATCCCGAGAATTTCTTCCGGCGACCGGGACCAGCCCCCGAACATATTGTATTTATACAGGTTACATCGACAAGAGGATTAGTGCCAGCGCCGCCACGACGAGGCCGACC
Source organism: Candidatus Krumholzibacteriota bacterium (assembly GCA_030630165.1). Taxonomy (GTDB): domain Bacteria; phylum Krumholzibacteriota; class Krumholzibacteriia; order Krumholzibacteriales; family Krumholzibacteriaceae; genus JAUWCL01. Next base: position 4,820 of record DAOVNN010000128.1, on the reverse strand, counting down.
GTCGCGACCGGGCCGAGCTTTTCCTTCCAGGCAATGAGGGCAAGTATAGTCGATCCGAATATCACGGTAAGGTTGATGAATGGAAAGGCTATCGAGGCCGGCACTCCGCGAAGCGCCAGCAGTGTGAATACAGTGCTGAACAGATTGGGCACACCCAGCAGGAGTCCGAGTAGAAATGTTGAGCGGTCGAACGGGACGCGCCTGAAAAGAACGACCAGCCATGTAAACACGGTAGCGGATATGAACAGAAGAAAAGTGAATACGAGCCTCTCAGAGTCTGGTGACATCTCGCCGAACGCCTTGAGCAGGACATTACCTGTTCCCATGACTGCGAACATTGTGAGCATCAGCAGCCAGAATCCCGCTCCTGTATGTCTGTCCCCACCCTGTGCCTTTATCCCCAGCCCGAAGAGAACAATCGCAAAAGCTCCCGCCATGAGACCGACCCACTGATACGGTCCCGGCACCTCATTCCAGAAAAAGATCGCAAATACCACAGGTACTGCCACGGACAACCGCATGACGGTCACCGGCACCGCGAGCGGTCCCCTGGCTATCCCTGCCATCAGAAGGAGAAAGCCGAGCACGTAGATGATACCCGTCACGGCGCCGAGCATCAGGGTCCAGGTGGAAGGAATATCGATTCCGCCGCGGAGGATCAGGAAGGAGAGCACGGAAGCAAAGAGATAATTGGCGCCCGCCAGGAGCAGCCTGTCGCCTCCGCGTCTTTCATTTATCTTGAGTATTGCCGCTATTGATATCGAGCAGAGCGCGGCGGAAAGCAGCCAGATCAATCAGTGCCCCCCACCTTCTGTCCTTCATTCTGCCCAGCGTTCCATCCCGCATTCAGCCCCACGAACTGCTCGACGAAATACTTCGCCTGGAGGGGTTCGCCGGTGACCTTTTCGATATGCTCCGTCCATGGAGAGATGTTCCCCTGCCTGTACACCTTGTCGCGAAAGAACTCGCCAACAGCGAGATTACCATAGATACCACTTTCGCCCGCGCCACCCTCGATTTTTGTCAGAACATGATGGTGAAGCTGCGAAGCGATCATCTCTCCAAGCATGTAGTTGTGATAGTAGACGGGGTTCGAGACGATGTGTATCTTTGCCGCCCAGTCCGGTTCGTCGCGTCCTTCGGGTCGGCGTACCAGCTGGTATTTCTCGACGAGGTCCCACCAGATCGTGTTCAGATCGCCGTCCGGATTCCTGTAGAGTTCCCTTTCGAACCTGAACATCACCTGCGTCCAGCGAGTGAAAATAAGCTGCCTCGATCTCAGCGACTTCTCGAGCATCGGCGCCAGTTTCCCGGTCTCCCGGGCATCGAGTCCCAGAGCAGCCCCTATCCAGCGGGGATCCTGCGCGAGTCTGCCGAAATACATCGCCGACGCTTCCGTCGTGGCGAGATGCGGATACGACCTGAGCAGCCACGGGAGTTCACGCTTTATGTATTTGTCATACACGGCATGGCCGAGCTCATGAAGCATCGTCTCCATCCAGTAGACGTTGTCCTTCACATTACAGAGCACACGGATGTCGCCATCACGGTCTATATCGGTGCAGAATGCATGGGGGTTCTTGCCGTCCTTTTCGTAGAGGTCGGATCCCTCTATAACGTCGCCGACCGGCATACCGATGCTTTCGTAGAAATCGGCCGCCAGTGCGACTATATCCTTCTCCCTGAAATAACTATCGAGTCCGGCCATATATCCGGCGGGCGCTTCCTGGAAGAAGGGATCGCTGAAATGCCATGGACGAATCTCTTCCAGAGATATTCCGAACTCTTTCGCGAGTCCGTTGTCGATATCTTCCTTCAGCTGCCTGAACGGCTCGGCGGTAAGTTCGTCGAGTTCATCGAACAGTGTGGCGAGATTCTCCTCGTCCTGCTCACTGAGTGCGAGCGACATCGAATGGTAGTTGTCGAACCCGGCCTCCCTTGCCATCTCGTTACGGAGACGGACGAGCTCGAGGAGGTCACCGATGACCTCCTGTCCGACCGCTTTACTCGCTTCCCAGACTGCCCTGCGGTGTGTGTTGTCCCTGCTCTCTCGAAGCACCGAGTAGACATCGTTCGTCGTCAGCTTCTCCCCGTCGACTACAGCCCTGAAGACGTTGAACCTGTTCTCCACCTTGCCGGAAAGGCCGACGATCTTCTCGAGGAGACGGGGATCAGTCTGATTGCCGAGGTATCTGAGGTACAGCAGATCCGCCATCCTCCTGAGTGAAAGATCATTGAGCTTGCCGGAATTGCGCGCATCACAGACCAGTTCGAACGAGGCCTTGTCGGAATAGATCTTCTCCATCTTGAGCCTGATCTCGGAGTATTTCCTGAAATCCTCTTTCGCACCGCTGATGGCGGCCTTCCAGTAGGCGAGTGACCCTTCTTTCTCCAGAGAAGCCACCTCTTCTATATGTTTCTCGACGAACATTCCGAAATCCATTTCTACATCCTTGCCGCAAGAACTGAAAACCGCCGCGGCGGCGCCCAGAATCATTAACGTATTCCCGACCCGGCCCTTCATCACCAGTCCCCCGAATCGCGTCCCTGAATTATTGCTTCTTTTCCAGTGTTTCAAGCCGTGCTCTCGCTTCATCCGCCCACTCGCTGTCCGAATCGAGCTTGAGGTACTTCCTCCAGGTCCCCTTCGCCTTCGACTCCTCGCCCATCTTCTCCTGTGAGACAGCAAGGGCATAGAGCGACTGCAGGTGGCCCGGATCAACATCGAGCGCCCAGCGGAAAGCTCTCGCCGCATTGCTGTAATGACCCTGGTGGAACCTCGTATTGCCCAAAGCAAAGTAATACTCCGCGTTTCCCGGCTCTTTCGTAACAAGATCCTCGAGAACAGTCTCTGCGTTGCTCTGAAGCCCGAGCTTCTGATAGGTGACGGCGAGATTGAACGAGGCTTCGTGGAGATCCGTATCCTCCTCCAGGGCTTCCCTGAATTTAATGACCGCACCGGCATAGTCGCCTTTTCCCGCGAGATCGAGCCCTTCGTTGTAGATCGCAGCCGCGTCGAGCCTCGAGTCGAGGATGTCGAGATCCTTCGGAGACAACGGAATCCGGATGCCTTTCCCCGGGGACGGCGAAACAGCCGGGTCCGCCCCGTTGAAATCCGCGAGTGCTTCGGCTCTGGCCGCAGAGCCATAGAAATCCTCCGAGATCGATTTCCAACTCTCACCGGGGACAACCTTGTGAGTGACTACGCTGGCTGGATCGCCGGTACTGACGCTCTTCCTCCCTCCGCCGCCGCATGAAACCATTGCGGCAGCAAGGGTCGAGAGCAGTATAGCAGTGTAAATACGGTTCACTTCTTCTTTCCGTCCTTTTTAACTTTCCCCATGATGGAAGCAGCGGTAGCGGCTTCGAATACCTCTCGAACTGTCACGCCGTACTTCTTCGCCGCTTTTCTGCAGGATTCATATTCAGGCGCGGTCTTGACGCCACCTCCCGGAATGGAGGCGCGTTTCACCGCTACCCGGCCGAACGGCGTGTCGACATGAGCGGTGGAACGTTTCAACTCGATTCGCTCCTCGTACCCGATCCTTACACCGATCGTGGTGGTCTCCCTGAAAAGCGCTCCAACGAGTCTCTCCTCTGAACCTGGCTGGCACAGCACCGTGAGAAGTATGCCGGGACGGTTTTTCTTCATCGCTACAGATGACATGAAGACATCGAGCGCTCCATCCTCGAGCAGCTTCTCCTGGACGTACCCGAACAGCTCGGGTGTCATATCATCGATAGTCGTCCTTATTATCGTGACAAGTCCGCGCGGTTCGTCCGTCCCGCCTCCTCCCTGTCTCCCGTCAGAGGAGACATCCGGTCCAGAGCAGGCCGCGGCGCGGAGTATTCCCGGTGCGCCTCCCTTTTCACGGGTTCCCGCAGAATAGACGACTTTCTCGACGTTAAGAGGCATGTCTGCAGGAAGTTCGCCGGCAAGTGCAACGGCAAGAGCCGCGCCTGTCGGCGTGACCACCTCACCCTCTGCAGTACCGAAAGAGATTGTCCTCCCTTTCAGCACTTCGAGCGTCGCTGGTGCGGGAAGAGGAAGCGTTCCATGTGAAAAAGTGATCGTCCCGCTCCCCAGTATGAACGGTCTGTGGTAGAGCTTCGGGAACCCCAGCAGGGAGAGCGCCACCGCCGTCCCTACGATATCGACGATCGAATCGACGGCGCCGACCTCGTGGAAATGTACATGGTCGGTTGGAACGCCGTGTATCTTGCCCTCCGCCTTACCAAGCACGATAAATGCCTTCGAAGCCGCTTCCTTCACGTCCTTGTCGAGCTTCGACCTGCTTATCATAGACAGGATCGTCCTGAGGTCCCTCGGTCTGGCCTTGTCGGGACAGACTACCCTCGCCCTCACCGCGGTCACACCCCTTCGCTTGACTCTGCCCGAGACAATATGGAATTTCTCGAGTCCTGGCATCGTCGCGATCTGTCTTGCGACCTCGCCCCTGTCGGCTCCGAGCGCGAAGAGACATCCCAGAAGCATGTCGCCGCTCAAGCCAAGGGAGGGATCGAGTACGATCGTCTCTATCGATTTCTTCCTGCGCCCGGCACTTTTCGCGTTCTTCGTTTTTCTATCCGCTTTCGGCATTTATTACCCCTGTTCATCCGGATATATCTTTCGGCAAATGATCGCCGCTGCGTATGCGGCGCCGAATCCGTTGTCTATGTTGACGACGGTGACTCCGCCGGCGCAGCTGTTAAGCATCGCCAGCAGCGCCGCGAGCCCGCCGAAACTCGCCCCGTATCCTATGCTGGTTGGAACGGCGATGACCGGCGCGTCGGCCATCCCCGCAACGACACTCGCCAGG
>DAOVNN010000202.1 GCA_030630165.1 Candidatus Krumholzibacteriota bacterium | reverse complement strand
GGGCCTTCAGGAAGGACTACGACATCGTCACCGCCGTATCCGCTGAAGCGGCGATATCAGCTCTCAGGGAGCATTCTCCTGCAGTGATGATACTTGACCTCTCTCTCGATGATGACTCCGCCGTACTCGAAGGATTCGAGGTGCTCGAGACGGCGCTGAGCATCGACCCGCATATCAAGGTCGTCATGGTCACCGGACACGACGACGAGGAGAACGCATTGAAGTCGATAGAGACAGGAGCTGTGGATTTCTGCGCAAAGCCGGTCGACATGGAGAAACTCCGGGTGATCCTTCAACGGGCCTTCTATATCAGATCTCTCGAGGGAGAACTGGCCAGGCTCAGGGAGGGATACGCACACGGGCACGAGTTCGAGGGTATCATCGGCATGTCCGAACCGATGCTGAGCATCTTCGAGGCAGTGCGCCGTATTGCGCCGACTGACGTTTCGGTCCTGATCACCGGCGAGAGCGGAACTGGCAAGGAAATGATTGCGCGGGCGATCCACAGCCAGTCGACGCGAGGACAGGGACCATTCATCCCGATCAACTGCGGCGCCATCCCGGAAAACCTTCTCGAGAGTGAGCTGTTCGGCCACGAGAAAGGCAGCTTCACCGGGGCGCACGCAACGAAGGCAGGGAAATTCGAGACCGCCGACGGCGGCACCCTGTTCCTTGACGAGATCGGCGAGCTTCCGCAGGCCCTGCAGGTTAAACTGCTCAGGTTCCTCCAGGACCAGGTAATCGAGAGGGTCGGAGGCGGAGAACCGATCCAGGTCGACGTGCGCGTCATCGCGGCGACAAACAGCGATCTCGAGGAAATGATCGGGGAGAAGACATTCAGAGAGGACCTGTTCTACAGGGTCAACACCGTCACGATATCGATGCCTCCCCTGCGTGACAGGAGCGACGATATCCTTCTGCTCGCGACAAGGTTCCTCCACCGCTACGGCTCCGAGTTTTCCCGCGGCCTGAAGGGATACAGCCGGGCCGCCATCGAGGCGATCCACGCCTACCGCTGGCCCGGAAATGTCAGGGAACTCGACAACAGGGTCAAGAGAAGCGTGATTATGGCTACCTCGACTCTGATACAGCCCTCCGACCTCGACATCCCGTACGATGACGGCAATGGCGGAGATGCGGCAGCGGAATCCGCGTCCATAGACGTCGCCGGCGAGATGACCCTCAAGGAGGCCCGGGACAGCCTCGAGAAAGGTATGGTCGTGGCCGCTCTCCTGCATACATCAGGAAACGTCTCGGCGTCCGCGGGCGAGCTCGATGTGAGCAGACCCACACTGCATGATCTGATGAAGAAACACGGCATAGACGCCGGTGATTTCCGGGCCCCGAAAGATAAAAAGTGATTGTTTCCGGGGAATTTCCCTTAATATTCATATCATGAAAATAAAAGCACCGACCCACCTCATGCTTTCCGCCGCTGCGGCTGTCGCCCTGCTGGCGGGTATCGGGTGTGGGGACAGTTCGACAAGTCCCGGCGATTCCGATACGATTACCGCGGTCTTCAGAGACGGCGCCTCCCCCCTGCCCACCTATACCGGCACGAGGGACGCCGTGATCAAGAACGGACCGGGGTACGCGGCTCAAAGCGGCAACTACGGCACGAGGGACGTCGACACTCTCGGCATCATCGATATCGACGGTTCGCTATATGAGCAGAGGATGCTCGTCAAATTCGACCTCACGTCTATCACCGACTGCGGCACGCTTGCCAGCGCCGTACTGACGATCAACGTCACACCCGCCGACACGAACCATACCATCTGGCTCGACGCGTACGGGGTGACTGTTCCGGCTACATACCCGAAGTCGTGGATCGAGGGCTTCCTCAATACCGGCGTAACATGGCTCACCGTCGACGGTGATTTCGACTGGACGACCGCGGGAGGAGATCTGCTCGATCTGATGGTTTCGAGAGAGGTCAGGGCCGATACCGTCGTCACGTTCGAACTTGACGCGGTGGTGGTCGGGTCCTGGATCAAAACACCATGGATTAATCACGGGATACTTCTCAGGCCGAGGACCGCCGGGGAAGCGGCATTCCTCTACGCATATATGAGGGAAAGCGCGACCGCGGCGCTGAGACCCGAACTCTATATCAAATATATCAAAGGCGGCTGAGGCAGCTGATACTTCCGGAGTTCCCGGAAGAGGGTTCAATCCTTCACGTCTCCAACGCTGCGGATCTTCAGCACTCCCTCGTTCTTCCCTTCTCCCGCATAGAGTGTCACGTGCGGGAACGGGATCTCGATTCCCTTCTCATCGAAAACGTTCTTCAGTCTGCGCCGGTACTCTCTCGCGACGTTCCATTGCTCGCGGGGCTGGGTCTCGATCCTCGCCTTGATGTTGACCGAAGAGTCGCCGAAGCTGTCGAGCCCGGCCATCTCCATGGGCCCATATATACGGGCACTCCATTCCGGATCACCGGTCATATCCTCAGCGACATCCTTCATCACCTGCATCACCTCGTCAACGTTCTCTTTGTAGGCGACGCCTATCTCGAACACGGCCCTCGAGAATTCCTTTGTCATGTTCGTCAGAACCGCTATCTGGCCGTTAGGAATGACATGAACGCTTCCGGAATAGTCCCGCAGCGTTGTGACCCTCATGTTGATCGATTCGACGACTCCCGACTTGCCTGATATCTCGACGACATCACCGACATTCATATGGTTCTCGATGAGGATGAAAAAGCCGCTGATAACATCCTTGACGAGGCTCTGCGCACCAAACCCGACGGCCAGCCCGACGACACCCGCGCCGGCGAGTAGAGGCCCGATGTTTATCCCGAGCGACTGCAGGACCATCAGTGCCGCCGCTGTCAGAACCAGGGCTCTCACAGTCCTCTCGACCAGTCCCGTAAGAGTCTCCGTCCTCTTGGCCGCTTCTATATTATCCCCGGTCCTCAGAGAGATCCTGGCTTTCGATCGGCTGATGACCATCCTCACGACGCGAATGAGGATAAACGAGATGATGATGATCGCCAGTATTTTAGCCCCGCTTGTTATGAGCCATTTCCATGCGAGTTCGAGAAATTCCTCCATCTGCGGTTCTCCTTTCGGGCGTTTCCCTGTTTTACTATCTTCATCGAGCAGTCAGTCGGTGACGATTTTACAACGGTCAGGCCTGAAATAGAACAGTTATAATGACCGTCAGGTCGGTTACGGCACCTGCGTTGCACCTTCCTTTCACCGGCAGCCGAAGGCCGGAAAAGGTCCGGTCCGGGCATTTCCGATAGTATCCCGTAGTTCCCCACAGGGGAGAATGCTTCTACGCGGAAGTCACAGAGGTATCGCATTATGCGCTCGCTAATGATCATATTGACCGCAGCCGCGGCGATCTTCCTCGCCTGTTCCGAGTCACCCTCTGAGCCGGTCGAGCCCCAGGGATCCGCCCCTCCCTTCGAGCAGTATCCGATGCGCGGAGTGGTCCACTGGAGTGATTTCTTCGAATGGGACGAGGCGACGACGGCCTCGGCGGCGAGGGCGGGACTCCTTATCTTTCCACTTGAGCGATGCTTCTCTCCCGAGGCTGTGGATATCATCGCACGGCTCAGGGAACTCAATCACGATATTAAAATTCTCGGATATCTGGGGGTTCTGCATGTCGCGGAGCTTTACCCCGACACGGCCTATCTGGAGAGATCTCTCCCCTGGGCGCTCGACTACTACAGGCTCGTCGAGGATAAGTGGGCCTGGACGACCGCCGGGGACACATTCTCGGTCTGGCCGGGATCGATATTCCTCGACCCGATAACGGAACGTGGAGATGGAGACAGGGAACTGCTCGACGGTATCGTTGACCTGCTCGAGGAATACAACAGCAACTGGCCCGGTGCCATCGACGGAATAATGCATGACTACTTCATGTATCAGCCCTATGTGAGTCCGTACAACGATAACGTCGTCGGAGAGCTCGATCTCGATGGAAACGGGATCCTTATAGGCGACGACGAGAACGAGCGGGACGTCTTTCTCCGCTGGCAGAAAGACTACGCCGCGACCATAAGATCGAGGTTCGGGCGAGGATTCATACAGATCGCCAACGGCAGGGTACCCCAGGAGGACGCCGAACTCGCCGGGTACCTCAACGGGATCTTCTACGAGTTCTTTCCCAACATGTGCTGGGGCGTCACCGACCGGACCGGATTCGAGAAACTGATGGAAAACCAGGCCGACGGGTGGCTTACCGCGGCCCATGGCAGGACCTGGTCGATCCTGACCAATAACAGTATCGAGTACAACAACATGTTCTGCATGCTTTCCAGCCTTCTCGCCGACTGCTTCTATACCGAACTCGTCGACAACTACACCTTCCGGGGATGGTCGATAGACATAGATGCGGGACGGCCCCTCTCAGGACTCATGATTGAAGGAAATGCCGACAGTATATTGACTTACAGGCGTCTCTTCGGCGGGGGCGAGGCCCGGATATCGTTCAATCCATACGGCGGCCGCCGCGAGTGGACATTCATCGAGAATAATTGAGTGGTACGATTTTTGCGTGTTGCGACGAAACAGGCGGACAAATCCGCGCTGTGCGGCCAACCCCGTAACATGGAAGGTGTTGTTGTGGCAGGAAAAAGAGGCGGAAGAAAAAGCGGCAATTCCGCGGTTCTGGACGCGAAGCCTCGAAAGAGGAACAGACGGACCAACGGCCGTGGCGCAGTGCTGACCATCACCAACGGCTGTTTCGCGGGCCTCGAAATCACTATTAAAAAACAGGATACGTCCCTCGGCAGGGCAGTGTCGTGCGACATATGTCTCGACCACGCGTTCGTCGCCGAAGAGCACGCGATCATTCACAAATCGAACGGACGCTACGAGATCGAGGACCTGAACAGCAGGCATGGAACGAGCATCAATGGCGAGGAGATCCACAAGCATGCGCTGAAACGCGGAGACAGGATCACCATAGGGATGTTCGAACTCAGATTCTCCTGCTGATACCCGGCGTTCCCGACTTTACCGCAAACCCCGTAAAAACCTGGGGGACCGCTCTGCCCCCCGGCACGTTATCCCACCGGATATCTCTTTTTTTTATTCGACGGTACCGCATTTTCTGATAACATGCGCCGAGTGACAGTCAATATCCCGCTTACTGACCGGCAGACAGCCGGCGGCCGCTTTCATTGTTTGAAAGGGAGTAGCACATTTGGAACAGGTAAACGAGCAGAAAACAGGAGTCGGCTCTTTCCCCAAATCGTTCTGGGTAGCCAACGTAATGGAGCTCTTCGAGAGAGGGGCCTACTACGGCCTCAACTCTCTCCTGGCGATCTACCTCACTGGAAGCGTTGCCGACAGGGCCAGGGGATTCGGTTTCGGCGGTCTCGGATTTTCCGAGGACATGGTCGGCCTGCTCCTGGGAGTCGTCTACGCCATCACCTACGTCGTCCCGATCCTCGGAGGGGCGCTTGCCGACAGGTACGGCTACAGGAAGATGCTCCTCGTCGCCTTCGCCCTCCTGTC
>DAOVNN010000050.1 GCA_030630165.1 Candidatus Krumholzibacteriota bacterium | reverse complement strand
TCAGTTCCTCGATCGTCTTTTCCCCGAACATCCCCCGCATGAACTCGTCAATCTTCTTCCATTCGAGGAAGCTCCTCCCCTTCAGCGACGGCCTGAGATACTTAAGCGTATCGGTCCACCTGATGCCCAGTACCATATCCCTCAGGTACTCCGGCGTGTAGCCGTAAGCTATCGCCGCTCCGATTATCGACCCTATCGAGGTACCGGAAACGCAGCTCACCTCGATCCCGTTCTCCTTGAGCCAGAGCAGGATACCGATCTGGCTCAGGCCTCTTGCCGCTCCCGATCCAAGTGCCAGTCCTATCTTCTTCATCTCCTCACCGCCGCCTTCTGCCGGCCAGGTCGGGCCGCTTCACCAGTAGAAAAAGATATGCCGCCGATGGGATTATCAGGGCAGCCACCAGCCACAGTCTCGTTACCAGCAGTCGCGGCTCGATAAGCAGCGAGATCAGCACACCCGCTATCGCGCCTCCGAGATGCGCCTCGTGTCCGAGGTTTCCAAGCCCGCTCCTGATCCCGTATATCGATATCGCGACAAATCCGATCCCGAAGAGCCACGACGGGATCGCGATCGGCAGAAAGAGAAACGAGATCGAGCCATGCGGGTACATCAGGATGCTCGCAAAAATAACACCGCTCACGGCGCCCGATGCTCCGAGCGCCCTGTACCCTGGATTGTTCCGGTTGATCTGCAGGGCGAGTATATTACCCGCAATAAGGCTCCCGAAATATATCAGCACGAAATCCAGTATCCCGATGACCCTGCCTATCCCCTGGCTGAACGAGTAGAGGGCGAGCATGTTGAATACGAGGTGAGGAATATTGGCGTGGAGAAAGCCGGACGTGAAGAGCCTGAAATACTCGTTTCTCCCGAGGATACTCCCCACATCGAAGAGGTATCTCTCGAGAAAGCGTCTGTTGCTGAAGCCGCGGAATGAGAAGATCCCGTTCGCGACTATAAGTATTACGGTAAATGCCTCGACCGCTTCGTTCATTCGATCAACCTTGTCCTTCCATCCTCGGTGATCTGCTTGATGCCGGCGCCTTCCGACATGATCAGCCTTGCTTCGAACCGGTTCTTCGTGGCCTCGAGTACGGGAGGCCATTCGTGACCGAATATCTCCCTGCTCTTCAGGCCGAGCGCCCCCAGATCGGAGGTGTATTCCCCGTACCTGAGGAACCACGTCTTCTCGGCGTAGTAGAGTTCACGAAGGGCGTCCCAGGCCTCTTCGTCGGGACCTGGCTCGTACGGGCCGCCTCCATACGCCCTGACGGCGTTAGTAAAGAGAACGTATCCCCACATCTCGGGGTAGTGCATGTTCACGATCCCCTGCGGTGACCAGGTCCAGTTGCTCTCGGCGAAGGGTTTTCCTGTCTCGGAGTCCGTAGCCTTGACATATCGTCCGCCCTCAACGACCATCTTCCATTCGACGCGGGAGAAATTGATCCTCCAGATATCACCCTCGGACGGCGGCGCGGCACGGTTTGCGCACTCGGCAAGCACCTTCCACGGAATAGCGAGCTCTATCTCCCAGCCTGTATCCCTGTCGGTCGGATCGTTGAGGGTGCCATCGATGTTCACAGCCTTTTTCAGCCCTGCGATATCCCAGTGGTGGACGGCCGGCCCGCCGTCCCTGTATGGCTTTACGAGGAACAGGTCGAAAACGGTCGCGTAGGCATTTATCTCGAGCTCGTAATACTCGTGCGTATCGCCGTCGGGGTCGATGAAGACCTCGAAATCGTTGTCGTGCCAGATGACGGCGTCCTTCTCGGTCAACGTCGCCGAAACGTGAGGCTCCTCGAGCCTTGCCGCCACGAAGAAATATTCATCATCCCAGGCCATTCTCACCTGGGTGCGCAGCGGAGGATACTCTCCTCTTCCCGTGATGTCGGCGAAATCCTCGGTCCAGATCGCGCCCTTCCACTCCTCCTCGTTGATCCTGCCGTCGATGACAGGTTCGCCCCGGAGCCTCTGGCACATGTAAACATTCCTCATGACATCCCCGACGGGCCTGGCGAACTCCTCTTCGGACGGCTGTTCGGGTCTCTCAGCGCGCTCACCGGCCTGCTCGCACGACATGATTGCGGCCAGCGAAAGAACGGCGGCAGTTATCAGCATCCTTCTCATTATTCCGGGCTCCTCCCGTTGCTTCAAAGCCCCTGTTTTCCCGTCACTGCAGAGGGCGACCGCGGCGAACCGCGCCGAGCCGATGATCCCTCGCATTTCTTCGACATCTGTGATCTCCTTTTCTTCCCGCCTCATGTGGTAGCGCTTCATGAGTCCTTCTTTCCCTCAAGAAACTTCTTTTCCTTTTTAGTCATGGTCAGTTTGTCCAGGTCGACCTCGCCCCTGGGCATGAATCCTTCGCCGAGGACTTCGTGTACGCGGCTGATGATCATGAATGCGTCGGGATCGATCTTTCTTACCCGCTCGACGAGTCTGAAAATCTCGCGCCTGCTGACCACCGTAAAGATGATGTCTCTTTCGACTCCCCTGTACAGCCCTTTCCCGTGGAAGGCCGTCGCCCCCCTGCCGAGCCCGATCGTGATCTCTTTCGCTATCTCATCGTGTTTGTCGGAGATTATGTAAGCCGACTTGGCATAGTCGAAGCCGAATATAATCATGTCGATCAGGGGTGCGGAGACGAGCAGGAGAAGGAACGAATACAGCATCAGAACGATGACCGGTGTTTCCGGCGACAATCCGTTTATGTGAATTGCAAATCCCGCAAAGCATATGACGAAGAAATCAGTAAAGATGATCGTCATCCCCGGCTTGAACTTCCAACGTTTCCTTGCGATAGCCGCGACGATGTCGCTGCCTGCCGTTGTCCCCTTGAACTTGAATATTATCCCCAGACCAACGCCGATGAAGACAGCTCCGATGAGGACGAGGAAGAAGAAATCGTTCTCCAGAAGGTATCGGACAGCTTCGCTGTCCTGCAGGCGGACCGATTTGACGAATTCTCCACGGAAGAAATCGACGAAGAATGCGTTCACCGTCAATCCCCAGAATGTTCTGAAACCGAACGCCTTGCCGAGCTCTGCGACCCCCCAGATGAACAGGGGAATATTCATCACCCACATGAGGATACCGACGGGGATCGTGTTCCCCGTCATATAGTGCACCGCCATCGAGAGTCCAGTGACTCCTCCCGGCACTACCTTCGCATCGACCAGGAATACACCGATACCGAGGGACATGATGATCGCCCCGGCTGTGATGAAGAAATATTCAACGAAGGTCCTTCTGACCGAGCCTTTCACGATCTCTCCCGAAGAATGTTAAAGTATCGGGGTTGTCTCTCCGGCCCTATTCTAAATGCCATCAGTGGCGGCCTTCAAGACTCTTTTCGCCCCCTTGACTGGCGGGAACTTCTTGATTATCCTGCAATAACGCATGCTGATGATGCCGGCTGCAGCGGCCGGTACCCTTTTTCGATGGAGAATATATGATGCTCAGATCGATAATAGTACTTCTTTCGGCAATCCTGGTCCTCACTTCCGGCTGCGGCGGCGGAGACGAAAAGAAACTCGATGAGCCTATCTCCGGACTACCCGAATACCTGCCAAGGTCGATGGATTTCCACATATTCTACTACGCCTGGTACGGAACACCCGAATTTGACGGCGAATACAGGCACTGGAACCATTCCGTCCTGGCGCCTGACGGAAGTGAGACCGACAAGTCGTTTCCGGGCGGAGACGATATCGGCTCAAACTTCTACCCGATGAAAGGATGCTACAGCTCAAACGATCCCGAGACAGTCGCGAGGCACTGCTTCGAGATACGCCTGGCCGGCGCCGGTGTGATGTGTGTCTCGTGGTGGGGACAGGGCAGCTTCTCTGACAAGGCAGTCCCGGGTATCCTTGACGCTGCATGGCGCCACGGCCTCAGGGTCGACTTCCATATCGAGCCGTTCGAGGGACGCACGGCGGCAGCGACGAAAGAAGCGATCGCATATATCATCGACGAATACGGTGATCATCCCGCCTTCTACAGGACCGACCGGTTCGGAGAGAAGCCGATGTTCTTCATCTACGACTCGTACCTGATCGAGATGGAACAGTGGCAGACGATACTCGCCCCTGGTGGAGAAAACACCATACGGGGCACAAAATATGACTCTAATGTTATCGGACTGCTTGTCGAGGAGGATCACCTCGACTTCATTCTCGATGGAGGATTCGATGGCTGCTACACATATTTCGTGGTCGACGGATTCACCTGGGGCTCGACGACACTGAACTGGGCGGGGATCACCGAATGGGCGCTCGATAACGAAGTGATCTTCATACCCTGTATAGGGCCCGGCTATGATGACACCCGGATACGGCCCTGGAACACTGAAAACATGCGAGACAGGGACAAAGGGGAATCTTATTACACGTCGTTTCTCGAGACTCACAGGATCCAGCCCCCGTTCATCGGGATCACGTCCTTCAATGAGTGGCATGAGGGAACACAGATAGAGTCGGCAGAGCCGATGTCGATAGAGGGCTTCCGCTATCTCGACTACAGTCCGATGATGCACGACTTCTACCTGCACAAGACGAGAAGTCTGTTCAGCAACTACAAATATACCTTCAGCCACTAGCGGTCCCCGCTGTCGGGAGGATGAATGAAAAGGAGCCAGCTGGGATCGGAAGGCCTTCTGCTGCTCTCGGCGATCATCTGGGGATTCTCGTTTGTAGCTCAGCGTGTGGGGATGCGGCATGTGGGGCCGTTTACCTTCAACGCGGTGAGGTTCGCGCTCGGCAGTCTCGTCCTGATACCCTTCGCCGTCGCGGCCATGCGCCGACGGTCTTCCGGTGGAAAGAGCGACAGTGCTTGGAAGCGTGCCTCTCTGATCGGGGGCGCTGTCGCCGGACTTGTCATCTTTATAGGCGTCTCGTTCCAGCAGACAGGTATCCAGTACACCACTGCGGGTAAATCCGGATTCATCACGGGGCTGTATGTCGTCCTCGTGCCTATCCTGGGCCTAGCGATAGGCCGAAAGACCTCGGCGGGAACCTGGGTCGGTGTGCTGCTTGCGGCTGTCGGGCTCTACCTGTTGAGCTTTACCGGCGCCTTCTCCATATCAAAGGGCGACCTGATCGTACTCGCCGGAACTCTCTTCTGGGCGACTCACGTGCTGCTGATAAGCGTGCTGATCCACAAGACCGAGGCCGTTCTGCTCGCGATGGTCCAGTTCACGGCCTGTTCTGTTCTCAGCTTCGCGGCAGCATTCATCTTCGAGGATATCGAGATCACGGGGATACTGGACGCAACGGTTCCGATCCTGTACGGGGGGCTCATATCTGTAGGGATAGCTTATACGCTTCAGGTGATTGCGCAGCGAAAGACACCTCCCGCCCACGCGGCAATCATACTGAGCCTCGAAACGGTCTTTGCCGCCCTGGGCGGATGGGTCGTTCTGGGTGAGGTTATCCCGGCAAGAGGACTTGCCGGATGCGCCCTGATGCTGTTGGGAATAATCGTATCACAGGTCGGCACGATCAGAGCCCGAGAAAGCGGATTCCCAGGCCGCTCATCATGACGATCGCGCCGGCGAGAGCGTGAGAATATCTCTCCAGACTTCCAAGCTTTACAAACTTGACTCCCGCCAGAGGAAGCATAACCGCGGCCAGCATGGTGGCGATTGTAACGACCGAGAAGATCGCACCGATCAGGATAACGCTCCCCATATCGTGCCTCGCGGCGGGATACATGAGGATCGGGATAAGAGGCTCGCACGGGCCGAGGATGAATATCACGAAGAGTATCCAGGGTGTGTAATTGGGTCGGTTCTTATTGAGATGAGGATGGGCGTGCTCGTCGTGATGATCGTGCGTGTGCTCGTGACTGACGCCTCCGTTATGATCGTGCTCGTGTCTGTGCGGCCGGTTGAGTATCGCCCTGCGGACGCCCCAGACGAAATATATCAGCCCGAAGACTATCAGCAGCCAGGCGGCGATCTCGCCGCGGAACGACTCGAACGCCTCAAGCCTTGAAAGCTGAGTGCCGAGAAAGATCCCGGCAAAGCCGAGGAGTACGGAACTGAGCACGTGACCTATCCCGCAAAGGACCGTCACGAAGGCTGTCTTGGGATATGACCATCGCCCGGCCCGCGCCATCATGATGAACGGAAGGTAATGGTCAGGCCCGAGAAGGGTGTGAAAAAAACCGATCGACGCCGCAGTTATCGCCAGTATCCTGATCTCTTCGGGCATGCGTTCCTTTCCTCCGTTTTTTTCAACGCGCCTGCTCCCTACCCCGGAAAGATATAACGACAGGTGCGGTGTTATCAATACAAAATTTGTGTTACGGACTCATGGCGCGCATTATTTTCATATCTTATTGTTTTACAGGATGATAAATAAACGGGGCACGGATCTCTCGTCCGCGCCCCGATGCTGTCGTGATCCTTGTTTCAGGGATGCCGCGCTGCCTAGCCTTCCTCCTTCTCGACATTCCCGATCTTGTAGACGAGGGCAAGGCCGAGAGTCTGCTTGAAGCGGCCGGCGAGATCGACGTCCTTGTCGTATCGCCAGTCGACATAGAGGTTCATAGCGAGGTAGCCGGTGATGCCTACCGACAGGTTCTGCTCCCACCTTATGTCGGGGGTCTTCCAGTAGTCGGCGTCGATCTGGCCTGCGATGTTCTCCGATTCGGAGTTTGCCAGAGCCTGATAGACGTTGAGCTTGCCGGAGTAGATGAGCTTCCCTCCGGCGAAGGGAACACGGTAGTCCGTGTCAAACATCAGACCCTCATCGTACTGGGTCTCCGTGCTCCTGTCCCCGGTACCGATATCGAATACGTTCCTGTCGACGATCTGTCTCGCCGCCAGGCCGAACCGGATGAGCCAGTGCCTGTCCTCGGTCTTGGACAGGACCTTCGAGATACCGAGCGACTCGGTGAATCTCATCGGATTTACATACATGTACGATGCCGTATCACTCTTGTCCTGGAACTGGCTCTCGAAACGGACCGAGCCGTAAGGATCGACCGTTTTCCATTTCGTGTAACGGAACACCGTCTCGACATCGATCTGGTCGTCCGACTTCTCGGGGTGGCGCCAGTCGCCCGTCTCAGAATCCTGGCTGTGAGTCATCCCGTACTTCAGCCTCAGTGTGTTCCTGTTGTTCCAGTTCTCGGCGAACTGCTTCGACGCGATGAGGTTGTAATTCCACACCCACGTGATGTTGCCGATCTCCCCCCCCGCCCAGTTATCGCTGTAATAGGTCTGTGTCAGGGTCAGATCGGTCTCCATTATGTATTTCCATGGCTCGGCCGCGCTGAGAGATGCGGAAACGCATATCAGCAGGGCCAGGATCATCAAAGTCCTGAGTCTCATGCACTCTCCTTTCGACCACAGATCAGGCAGTCTCTACCCTGTGCAGGTGGACGTCTGTCTGCGGGAACGGTATCTCGATACCGGCTGTGTCGAATTCCTTCTTGATCTTCTCTGTCAGATCGAACTTGACGCCCCAGTAATCCTCTTTCTTGACCCACGGGCGGAGTACGAAGTTTACGCTCGAATCGGCCAGCTCGGCGACCGCGATCTGGACGGCAGGCTCGGGGAGGATACGACTGTCGGCAGCGACGATCTGCTTCATGATCTCATACGCCTTGTCTATAGGTGAGCCGTAGCCGATGCCGACTACGAGGTCCACCCTCCTCTCGTCGAAACCGGCGTAATTCTTGATGATGTCGCCGTTGATCTTGCTGTTGGGAACGTAGATCTTGACGTTGTCGGGAGTGGCGATGATCGTGTTGAAGAGCTTGATCTCCTTGACAGCGCCGGCGACTCCGGCTACCTCGACAAAATCCCCGACCTTGATAGGACGGAAGACGAGGAGCAGCACGCCCGCGGCAAAGCTCGAAAGCGAGCCCTGCATGGCGAAGCCGATAGCGAATCCGGCCGCTCCGAGAATGGCGACGAACGAGGCCGTCTGGATCCCGAACTTCGAAAGGGCGGCAAGGACCGTAAAGATCATGATGCCCATGTAGACGAGGCTCCCGACGAAAGAGACTATCGCTACGTCGGTCTTGGACCTGTTCAGTATCTTCATCACCAGGCGCTTGAGAATGCCGGCGACGATACGTCCGATTATCAGTATCGCAATCGCGGCGATGACCTTGATACCGTAGTTCCGGCCGAACTCCGCAAGAAACTCGGTCCAGTTCTCCATTTCATTCCTCCGAGAGGTTAAAGGATGTTTTTGTCCCCATTTTATTCACGTAAATGGAAAGGCGATAATAATTACAATCTGAATCTGGTTCAAGATATTTATCAGGGGCGCCGGCAGGCAGCAGCCTGTTGATTCGAGTTGACATGACCCGTTTCGATGTTAGTATCCAATTATGAACTCGAACTCGCGCATACCTCACGGATCGATCTCGGATACCTGGCGCTTCCTGCTCGGCTACCTGAACCGCTTCAGCGGTCTTTGATCTCCGCTGTCTGAAATTTTCAACTGACATCATTGCATCGACTTACATCTTACAGGAGAGTATCATGAAGGTAATCATACTTGGAGCGGGGCTCGTGGGAGGCCCGATGGCAAGGGACCTCGCGAAGGACGAAGGATTCGAAGTAGCCGTCGCCGACATAAGCAGCAGAAATATGTCGAAACTCGACGATGCTCCTGAGATCCGCAAGGTGCGTGCCGATCTCTCGGACGGGGAAAAGGTCAGGAAACTGGTCGCCGGAGCGGACTACGTGATCAACGCCACCCCCGGCTTCATGGGCTATTCCGTTCTCAAGTCCGTTATAGAGGCCGGCGTGGACATCGTCGACATCGCCTTCTTCCCCGAGGACCCGTTCGACCTCGACGCTCTCGCCCGCGAACGTGGCGTTACGGCGATCGTCGACTGCGGAGTGGCGCCGGGCATGAGCAATGTGCTCGTCTCGTACGCGGCGGGCAAACTCGACAAGGCCGAGAAAGCGCTTATCTATGTCGGGGGGCTTCCGATACGGCGGACATGGCCCTGGGAATACAAGGCCGGCTTCTCCCCTATCGATGTTGTAGAGGAATACACGAGACCGGCGAGATATGTCGAGAATGGCAGGCTCGTCATACGCCCGGCCCTCTCCGATCCCGAGTACCTCGAATTTCCCGGTATCGGTACGCTCCAGTCGTTCAACAGTGACGGGCTCAGGTCTCTGGCCGACACGATGGACATCCCCGACATGAAGGAAAAGACCCTCCGCTACCCCGGCCACATCGAGAAGATCGCCGTGCTGAGGGAATCGGGATTCTTTTCGACCGATGAGATAGAGATCGACGGCACGATGATCAGGCCGCTCGATTTCACGGCAAAACTTCTCTTCCCGCTGTGGGAGCTGGCCGACGACGACCGCGACCTGACCGTGATGAAGGTTATCGTGGAAGGGACGAAAGGCGGAACTTCCGCTCGATACGAATACGACCTGTTTGACAGGCATGACGAAACCTCCGGCGTGCATTCCATGGCCCGGACCACCGGGTACACGGCGACTGTGGCGCTGAGGATGCTCGCTGCGGGACTATATGACAGAAAGGGAATCATCGCGCCCGAGTTCATCGGTGAAAAGACGGAGTGTGTGGAATATCTGCTCGCCGGGCTCAGGGAACGCGGCGTGATATACACTGAGAAGTCAGTGGTTCCCGGACCGGCCGAGGTATAAGCGGACCGGTGATTCAGGCATTGTGCGGTGCGCTCGAGGGAAGGGGAGTCCTCGGGACCATCTCTATGCAGTTTGTCGCGCAGGTGTCAGCGCAGACGCCGCAGCCGTAGCACCGGTGCCTGATGACTACAAGCTCTCCCTCGTCCATCTGGCGGGCCTCGAACCTGCATGCCCTCTCGCACATACCGCACGACGAGCAGCACCCTTCAATGGTCTTCTCGATAAACAGGCCGTGCGCCGGTATATTTTCGGTGCGTCCGGTAAAGAAATCGCAGCAGTCATCGCAGCAGAGACAGATCCCGTCGAGTTGACCGTCTCCGTCTTTCCTCGCGAATGTCCGCGAGACAAGCCCCCGATCCCTGGCATCCTCGATCTGCATCAGCGCTTCATTCCTCGAGATCTTCCTTTTATCCGCCGGATTGACCGGGGCATCCTCGCGGAAACTCAGACAGACCTCCATCGGCGATCTCGCGCATTTTCCCTTTTCTTCCCTGCACCAGCATGTCGATACCCAGAACCTGTCCAGGGCGCCGATGATCTCTTTCGCCTCGTCCTTTGTGCAGACCGTATGACCGACAGGTCGAGTCCAGCCCAATTTTATTCGCCCCCGGCAAGCAGGAATACGGCAAAGGAAGCGAGCCAGTGCTCTCCCTCGTAATTACCGCTCGCTATATGCTGCAATGTCGCCCCGGCGTGAAGACAGGCCGATTTCTCGAGGATCTCGCGGCGCGGGTCATCATCAGGCAGTGCCGCCGCGATACCCCTCATGCACCATGCCCTGGTCAGATTGAGCCCGTCGAGATGTACTATCTTCGGATCGCTCCTGTCGGATACCTCGACCGGTTCGAGGAGCGACTCGGGCAGGCCGTATCCGAGTTGAGGCAGGAATTTCCCCAACCATTTCACATATTTGTCCTGCGGAAGTATCCGCCTCACCAGGTCGGCGACCATCAGACACGGCGAGAAGAAATCGTCTCCATCGGGTTCCCAGTAGGCCGGGCACTCGACAGCGGCGCAGCCGAAGAAGTAACCCTTTCCCGTATCGATAATGAGCCGCGCAAGCTCTATTCTTCCCGTTGCCCGGGCATAGTCGAGCGCGAACGAGAGCCCGAAGGCGGTATTGGGATGGACGCCTCTCTTGATCGGATAGGTCTGCTTCGGCAGGAACTCGAAGTAGTTCCCGATGATAACGTCGACGAGCGGCTGGAGATTCTTCTCCCACTGTTTCGCCGCCGGGTCGGGGCAGCGACCAGTCTCCTCGGCGAGCTTCAGCAGCCAGGCCCATCCGTAGGTCCGCTCGAACGAAGCCCTGCTCTTCTGCCTGAAATACTCTGCCTCGACGAGTAAATTCTCCGCTGAGAGGTTCTCATCGAGCGCCTTCCTTATTTCCGGCGCTTCGGGCATCTCTGGAAAGAGACCCAGGAGCCGGACGAGCATCCAGTGACCGTGCACCGACGAGTGCCAGTCGAAGCACCCGTAGAAGGCCGGATGCAGTACTGCGGGCGGCGCGACCTCGCTGCTGTCGTTCATCACGTGACCGGTCTTGTTGGGGAACTCCCTGTGAACGCAGTGAAGCGCTATGCGGGCAAATCCAGACGCTGTCTCTTCGGTCAGCGCGTACTTCTCGAGGCATTCGACTCTATCCTCATCGGCCGCAACCGGCATGGCACTGATCAGCAGACATACCGTGACTGCCGCCGCGATTCTCTTCATCTTTCTTTCTTTCACGGTTCCCATATCTCCAGGAGGAATTAGGCATTCACTATCTCAACAATAACCCCTGTTGTCCAGTAAGTCTGGTGGAGCGCTGACGCTGAGGCTGTTACTGCAGGATTACGAGGCTGACGGCCATTATCGCCATGCCGGCGAGAAGACCGTACAGCGCGACATGGTGCTCGCCGTATTCCTCCGCTGCCGGGAGAAGTTCGTCAAATGAGATGAAGACCATTATCCCCGCCACCGAGGCAAAGAGTACCCCGAACACGGTCTCACTGAGAAAGGGCCTGAGGAGAAGGTAGCCGATAACCGCTCCTGCCGGTTCGGCGAGTCCCGAGAGGAACGACCACGTGAAGGCCTTCTTCCTGTTCCCCGTAGCGTAGAATATCGGCACAGATACAGCGATACCCTCCGGTATGTTGTGTATCGCGATGGCTATGGCGATCGAAACACCGAGCGCCGGATCCTTAAGTGCCGCGGCGAATGTCGCCATCCCCTCTGGCAAATTGTGCACGGCGATCGCTATAGCGGACAGGACCCCCATCCGCATGAGCCTTGGGGCTCTCT
>DAOVNN010000205.1 GCA_030630165.1 Candidatus Krumholzibacteriota bacterium | reverse complement strand
GTCGGAGGCAGACTGAGCAGCCCTTTCGCTCCGGACTCCCTGGCTATCTCCAAAGCCCTCGTGAATGCTCCGGCATCCCCGTCCCTGATGATCACGACGGCGTGCTTGAGCCCGTATATTGTCTCGAAGTTGTCTGCTGACGACATTGCAGGAAATATGCTTATAATGCTGAGGAAACAGATGACTGCTGCGGCGATCCTCTTCACATTCCACCTCGCTTGAGAGTAATCATGTTACTGGATTAAAATAAGATGTCGGCCGGACACAATCAAACGAAAACACTGAAATCTGTTGGTGTTATACTTAAACGGGATTTGCGGAGCACGGAGCTCTCGGGGGCGCTGAAATCAGTTTTCCGTTTCCCGCCCGGGGCTGGAACAGTCTATCAGGACCGATTCGGTCACAGTGACCTTGGGCCTCGCCTCACGCTTGCTCCTGCCTCCGGGATAACTCGTTTTCGTCGTACGTGTCACCCGGCTCCTTACCAGGCCCCAGAACGGCACATCGGGGGATATCCTCAGGATGCTCCTCTCCTCCTCGAACCGCTCCGCCGTTATCCCTCCCATCGCCACATCACGGCGATCGCTCCTGAAGTACTCATAGACGTCGCACCTGAAGGTCCCTGCCGGGACCTCCACACTCTCCGGTTCCAGTTCCTGCCGCTGCAGCCCTTCGTTGCGCTTGAGGAAGAGTCTGCCGATATCGAACTCCTCGAGTTCCTCGAAGGAAGGCTCCCTGAACGGCTCCGTCCCGTCCTTGACGAGGATGTCGCTGATGCAGGCGTAGAACTCCTCGGGCGTGTTCATCTCACCCGCGCCCGGGCAGAGTGTCAACCGGACGGTGATCGTCTCCATATCGACCGGGGGCCAGGTCGTGGACATTATCTCGAGGCAGGCTCCTCCGGTTCCATTCCCGGTGACCTCGAGTGTCACGAGTGAGCTGTCCCTGATCCCGTGAGCCTCCGATATGATCAGGTAGGACACTGATGTTCCTGCGGTGAAATCTACCGAATTCAGCGAGACGCCGGGGACGAGAAAATCTACATCGGCGGAGGCGGGTCCTGCTGCGGTCAGCATGATCGCGGTGATACAGAGAGATAAAAATATTTTCTTCATAAGATCATCCGGAAATCTATCTGTGAGCCTCGGCGGCGCCAGCGCTGTCGGCCAGTGCCCTGTGGCCCGCCTTTGCCCAGAAGGTCTGGAAATCGAAATGAGGGCTCTGTCTGGCGTCATGGCATTCCCTGCAACTCTTCCTCGCCCTCTCCTTATATTTACCGTCGCGGGTGTGTTTTGTTCCAGGTCCATGACAAGCCTCGCACTGTACGCCCCTGAGGTTGATCCCGCCCTTTTCGTCCGACTCGGGATCGTGCCCGCTGAACCGGCCGTACCCCGTCGTATGGCAGGGGATGCATTTTGCGTTCTTCTCGTTCCCCGACCTGGTCATGCGCGCGAAAGTGCGGAAATGAGGGCTGACCATGAAATCAGATGCGGTACGGTCGTGGCAGCGCGCGCATGTCT
The DNA here is from genome assembly GCA_030630165.1 of Candidatus Krumholzibacteriota bacterium. Lineage (GTDB taxonomy): Bacteria > Krumholzibacteriota > Krumholzibacteriia > Krumholzibacteriales > Krumholzibacteriaceae > JAUWCL01. The sequence goes on along the minus strand of DAOVNN010000205.1, from coordinate 3,953 downwards.
CCATCCCGATATACTTCTCCCTGAGCTTGCCCGTCAGGGGATTGCGCGAAACAAACTGCGTGACCTGCATCCTCTTGCGCCTCTTACCCTCCTCGCGGAAAAAATCGCTCAGCATCGAGGCGACCATCGTATCTATCGGAGCCGACTTGGGAAGAGTGACGAGCATCGTGTCGGTCAGCTGCCAGCCGCCAGCCACCGGAGTCATGACAGCGCGGCCGAGAGCCCGACCCTTGTCGCCCGAATAGAGTACGGGAACCCCGAGGTCCTGGAACGATCCGCCGATCGTGTCGGCGCAGTCGCTCGAAGCCTTTTCGCCGCGTTCGGTGTGTCCTCGCACCACGAGATCTATACCTTCGATACCGCGGAGAAGTGATTCGAGTTTCTCGCGTCTGAGGTGGGCAAGTAATATAACCATGTCGCAGCCCTCTTTTTCGAGCTTTGCGACAATGTCGATGCCCTCAACAACAGGATCTCTCCATTCGACCCCGGAATCTTCACCGGGATCCTCACCGAGCAGGGCGAATATCCCTATCTTCGAACCGCCGGTTTCTTTGATCATGTAGGCTGGAAATAATCTCTCATCTTCGTAGTAGAGATTCGCGCAGATAACGGGAAGACCCGTCTGCTGCTCCTCCTTTATCGCTTTGAGCTCATACGACAGCTCATTCTCGCCGATGGCGACGGCGTCGTACCGGGCCAGAACCATCATGTTCGCCAGAAACCGGCTTCTGTACATCTCGAGGATGCCCTTTTCGGCATAGAAATCACCGGCGGAGAGAAGCAGCAGGCCCGGGGCCTCCGTTCTCATCCGCTTGAGCTCCGCGGCCCGCCGGGCCACTCCGCCGGAGGCGGACTCGCCTCACCCGGCGGGAACGAGACGCCCCTGGGTATCGCCGGTGAATACTATCGTCACCGGTTCCTTCAGGTCGCATCCCGCCGCGAGGGCGAAGAAGAGAAGAGCCGGCAGTGCCAGCTTCACTATCGGAGATATTCGTGTCATGTATGGATACTAACGTGAATAGAGAGAGGGGCAAAGTGAAAAAATTCTCTCTGCCCCTGTATAATGCAAACCCCTGTTACTTGGCTACGCGGCCCTTGAGAGCCTTGCCTGCCGAAAAGGCGGGGAACTTTGTTGCCGGGATCGTGATGGTCTCGCCCGTCTGGGGATTGCGGCCCTTACGCTTCTTGCGCTTGCGGGTCTGGAAGGTGCCGAATCCTGTGATCTGCACTCTTCGCATAGCCGCGAGCTCGGTCGCGATGATGCCTTCCTTCGGAGCTGTACTGAAGATCGCGTCGACTACCATGGCCGAATCCTTCTTCGTCATGCCGGTCTTCTTTGCGACCTTTTCGATAAGATCGGTCTTGTTCATTTCGTATCACCTCCTTCGCTTTCGTAATTCAACTGGCGCCAGATTAGCGCGGCCCGGCAGGGCTGTCAAGACTTATATACCTGTTTTTTCCTGTTCTCATCACTTTTTTCAGGGGTGCGCCGCTCGCAGGCCGCAACGGTAAAGGGAGAACGCAGACCGGTCTAACCTTGATTCCGGCCGGACCGTCAGTTGAGGAATCCAGGTACCGTCCCTCCGAGTCCCCTCTTTCCCTGCTCGTACTTGAGGTCGCGGTGGGCCTTGATCTGTATCTGGAAGTAGTATGAATAGTCGTTGCCGAAACGGCGGTGGACGAATCCCGCCTGCCAGCAGTGAAGGTCGCGTGTGAGGCTGTACTGCTGGGAGGTGAATACGCGTCTCTGGATGTCGAAGTAATTGCTGAAGGTTATCTTCCAGTTGTTTGTGAGGTTGAGACTGCCCCTCATGTCGACCTTGCTCGACGGCCTGGATGTGTTCGACCCGCCGAAGCCCGAGTAGCTGTAGCCGAGATTCAGCGACCAGCTCGTTCCCTTCCCGGGAGCGCCGGGACGCTTCCCCCCGCTCGTCTGATCGGGCCACCTGTCCTCTTCGTCGTAATCCGAGACAAACCCGTCGTACGTGTCGAGCTCGTCCTCTTCCTCTTCTTCGCTCTCATCTTTGGAGTCCGAATCGAGCTCCCTCGCCACCCTTATCTTCTCGTGCTCGGGCAGGTCCCACTTTCCAGGCCAGGAAAAGCCGCTGCCGAAACTCATGTTCGCCGAAAAGCTGCTCGAGAGGATCTCCCGTTCGTATGGATCGATCGTATTGTTCAACGATATCGAGGCGAGTCTTCCGACCGATGTCCTTATGCTCGATCGGATGTTTGAGAACTGTCTCTCCTGCAGCTCCGGGCTGTATGAGCCGCTCATGTTCCAGGTGAAGGCATTGTTCTTCTTTGCCTCCTGGCCGTCCTTGAGGTATTTCAGGTCGATCACATTCCTCAATGACCAGCTGTACCCCTGCGTGGCCCTCTGGTTCTCTGTGAGCGCGGGGACGTACGACCACGAGACGGACGGGTTGAATGTGTGGCGTATCCCTACGAGCGAACCGATCTTCGGATAGAAGACGCCGTACAGTGTCGTTCCTACTCCAAGAGAGAAACGCATCGATACCTCGTTCTTGTATCTTTTGTTCGCTGTCGCTCCCGAACGGTCGAATCCGTATGCCGGTATCCCCGGAGTGATTCCTATGGCGGAATAGACCGCATTGGGGATATCCACGAACTCGATAGAGGATGCCGAGCCTTCAACATTCGAAGTAAGTCTGAAATTTCCCGTGCCGTCATCGTTCTCGAGCCAGTCGACGGTCACCTGGTCCGACCCCCAGCCGGGCCAGGTGTTGATCGAGCTCTCGAGCTCGAACGCAAGCGCGCCGCCGGCATTATATACACCCTCGGTTATGAGGATGTCGCCGCTCTCCCATCCGTTGAGGATTATCCTCAGCATGTTGTTCGAGGGATCGATCGTGATCGGCACCGACATTGTGTCGCCGATCATCACCGCCGGCTGCGGCGGCGTCACATATTTCTGGTTGATCTCGTCCTTGAGCGTCTTCGCGTAGCTCCAGTTCAACCCTACGGACGGCGAGATATTGAGACCGAGGAACTTGTTCTGTTTGCTCAGCGACGCGCTCGAGCTCGCCGTCACATCTTCCGTTCTTCTCGCATCGCTCTGGGAAGTCGAGCGTGTCGCCTTAAGGTTCGGCGCCCAGGTCACCTCTCGAAGGATCCCCTCCCAGACCCCCTTCTCCGATCCCGTGTGCTTCTCACCGAACCACATCGACATCCTCGGCAGGTTGAGCGAAAAGGACGGAAAGGTCTCTGATATACTGACCTCGTTGGGATTCTCCGAGCTCACGTTGAGCTTCTGGTTCCTGCTCGCCGAAAGACCGAGCCGCGTACCGCCCCAGCTCTTGTTGAAGCTGGCCGTCGAGTATATCCGCCTGTCCACCACGCGGGCGACCTCGTCGGCGCGGTGGACCGAGGACGGCGCTTCGTCGCTGCTGACGAAGCTGAGGTTGCTGCGAAGGGATGCGGTCTTGCCGAATGTCTGATTATGGCTCGACTTGAAGGTCCACTCGTACGACTTTCTGTTGAAGTCCCTGAAGAAATCGAGGTTGACATTTCCACCGAGGACATACCGCACCTTGTAACGGTTCGTCAGGTGAATCCTGAAATTCCGGTTCTCGTTGAAATCGGCAGTCAGCACAAAGTCCGTATAATCGTTGGTGGCCCAGTAGTACCCGAGCCCCCTGATGAAACGGCCATCGCGGCTGCTGATACCGACGTCGAAGTTCGGCCGGAGCAATCCCGACTGACGGCCGCGGCGTATCGAGTTGACCATATACGGAAGCCAGAAACAGGGGATCTCGCCGATGTAAAGCGTTATCGGGCCGGATACGATCTTGTCGTCCAAATAGACCTTCATCCTGCCGGCACGCATCGAGTAATGAGACTTCCTGTAATCACACGTCGTGTATTTCGAGTCGTAGACCTTTAGCACATCGTCGCCCTGCTTGAAGATCCGCTTGCCGAGATAGTACCCCTGG
>DAOVNN010000292.1 GCA_030630165.1 Candidatus Krumholzibacteriota bacterium | reverse complement strand
CACCATGCCTTTGGCCATCTGGATGTCCATGCTCAATGGGATTTCGTGAACGACGATCCAGTGACGGAGAACGAGCCGGGGGACCACCCGGCTCAGGACAGGCACGGCACCCTCGTGCTCGGGACGATCGCCGGGTATGGGGAGGGAGATCTGCTCGGGCCGGCCTGGGGTGCGGTCTATCTTCTCGCGAAGACGGAGATCTTCGATCAGGAGATAGAGATAGAGGAGGACAACTGGGTCGCCGGCCTGGAGTGGTGCGACAGCATCGGCGCGGACATCGTGACGAGTTCTCTCGGGTACATATGGGACGATCCCGATTTCGTCCTCGACGGCGAGACGGCACTCTGCACAAGAGCGGCCAGCAGGGCCGCAACCAGGGGTATCATAGTCTGCAACGCTATCGGCAATTACGGCTGGAACGGGCCGGTCTCGCTGATAGCTCCCGCCGACGCAGACAGTGTGATCGCAGTCGGTGGCGTTTACGCCGACGGGAGCCTCTGGGGATCGAGCTCGAGGGGCCCGACTGAGGACGGCAGGATCAAGCCCGACGTGATGGCCCAGGGGGTAGCTGTACATACCGTCGCCTGGCCCCTGGATTACGGGTACGGCAAGTATGACGGGACCTCTTTCGCGACCCCTCTTGTCGCGGGGTTGTGTGCCCAGCTCCTAGAGATACACCCCGAATGGACCCCGATTCAGATGAGAGATTCACTTCGTGTCCACGCCTCTAACAGTGATTCGCCGGACAACAGCATGGGCTGGGGCATCGCGGCGGGCCTTGCGACGGCCGGTATCTTTCCCGACGGTGTGACGGGTGTGACATTTTCCAACGGATATCCGAATCCCTTCGGTGACTATATATCATTCGACCTCTATTCAGGCAGGTGGACCTTCGTCTCGGCACGGATCTACGATCCTGCGGGACGACTCGTCAGAACGCTTCTCGAAGAGGAATCTCTGCTTTTCAGGGCAACTGTCGTCTGGGACGGAACAAACGATGCCGGAAGACAGTCGGTCAGCGGAGTCTACTTCGCTGAGTTTGTATCCCCGCAGGTGAGATCGGTCCTGAAGATCGTCAGGATCAGGTAAATCGCTCTCCTTTTAATCTTGAAAAACCGCTATCTTTCGGATAAATTCCGAAAGAACGATATGTAATGATTGTTAAATCGTAATGCATTGATAACGCTATAGATATGAATACTCTGCGGGATGAGTGACTGGAGGTCTCTCGTGACTGACAAGCATGTATATTATTTCGGCGGCGAGGAAGCCGAGGGCAACGCCGGAATGCGCGACCTTTTGGGAGGTAAAGGGGCAAACCTCGCTGAGATGGCCAATACAGGCATTCCAGTGCCTGCCGGGTTCACGATCTCTACCGAGGTATGCACCTCGTTCTATGAGAACGGCGGGAAGTATCCTGACGGACTCGAGGCTGCCGTAGCATCGGCGATCGAGAAGGTCGAGAAGACGATGGATGCTAAATTCGGCGATCCGGCCGATCCTCTACTCCTCTCTATACGTTCGGGCGCCAGGGTGAGCATGCCCGGTATGATGGATACAGTCCTGAACCTCGGGCTCAATCTTGAGACGGTCGAGGGGTTGGCGAAGAAGAGTGGGGACGAGCAATTTGCCTGGGACTGCTTCAGGCGCTTCGTGCAGATGTACGGAGATGTCGTTCTTGAGATGACACCGAGCGGCAAGGACGCGAGGGATCCGTTCGAGGAGATCCTGCACGCGAAGAAGGTGGAGGTCGGCGCCGGGATGGATATGGATCTCAGCGTGGACGACCTGAAGGATCTCGTCGTCAGGTACAAGGCGATGATAGTCGAGCAGGCCGGTGTGGAGTTCCCCGAGGATCCGCGCGAGCAGCTCTGGAACGCGGTCGGAGCGGTCTTCAACTCATGGAACAATGACAGGGCGAATACATACAGGCGGATAAACGGCATACCCGATAAATGGGGAACAGCCGTGAACGTCCAGTCGATGGTATACGGAAACCTCGGAGATGATTCGGGGACTGGAGTGGCGTTTACGAGGAACCCTGCCACAGGTGAGAATCTTTTTTACGGCGAGTATCTGATGAAGGCCCAGGGAGAGGATGTGGTCGCCGGCATCAGGACGCCGCACCCGATAAATGTCACGCAGAAGGGTGATGCCGAGGTCGAATCTCTCGAGGAAGAGATGCCCGGGATCTACGCCGAGCTCGATGCGATACGACTGAAACTCGAGGATCATTACCGGGACATGCAGGACCTCGAGTTCACGATACAGAATAACAGGCTCTGGCTTCTCCAGACGAGAGCCGGCAAGAGGACCGGTTTCGCGGCGATCAAGATAGCAATCGATATGGTCCGAGAGAAACTCATTACGAAGGAGGAGGCGTTACTGCGGATCGATCCCGAGCAGCTCAACCAGTTCCTCAGACCTGTATTTGATCCCGGGCAGAAGAGCAAGGCGACAGAAGAGGGCAGGCTCGTGGCGAAGGGCATCAATGCCGGCCCGGGGGCTGCCACCGGCAAGATCGTATTTAATGCCGAGGACGCCGAACAGCGGGCCTCGGACGGAGAAGAGGTCATCCTCGTAAGGATAGAGACGAGCCCTGAGGACATCCGCGGCATGAACGCCGCGTCGGGTATCCTCACTTCCGCCGGAGGAGCGACCTCTCATGCGGCACTTGTCGCGAGGCAGATGGGCAAGGTCTGCGTCGTAGGCGCCAGGGAGATATCTATAGATTACAAACAGAGGAAGCTCCAATCGAGAGGCACAACGCTTTCCGAGGGGGATTTCATCTCGATTGATGGTTCAACCGGCGAAGTGATGGCGGGGATGATCAAGACGAAGCCGTCCGAGGTGATACAGGTCCTCATAGAAAAAACTCTCGAGGGGAAGGATTCGGTCGTCTACCAGGATTACGAGGAGCTTATCGGCTGGGCCAATGGTCTGAGAACGATGCGCGTCAGGGCTAACGCCGACCGTCCCGACCAGGCTGCCGCTGCCATCGCTTTCGGTGGTGAAGGGATAGGCCTCTGCAGGACGGAGCATATGTTCTTTGAGGGCGAGAGGATCGACTGGGTGAGACGCATGATCCTCGCCTCGGACGAGAAGGGCAGGAAAGAGGCCCTTGCGAAGCTGCTTCCGATGCAGCGGGAGGATTTCTACGGAATATTTGCGGCCATGGGAGAGAGGCCCGTCACCGTACGTACGCTTGATCCGCCGCTGCACGAGTTCCTTCCCCACGAGGAGGAGGACATCGCCGAGCTGGCCGGAAAGATGGGCGTTGACGCGGGCGCTCTTGCCGACAAGGTCACATCCCTCAAGGAGGCAAACCCGATGCTCGGCCACAGGGGATGCAGGCTCGGGATAGTCTACCCTGAGATAACGGAGATGCAGGTGAGGGCGATATTCGAGGCAGCCTGCGATCTCGTCTCTGAAGGAAAGAAAGTGGAACCGGAGATAATGATACCCCTCGTCGGCAGCGCGAAAGAATTCGAGCTGCAGGAGGAGGTCGTCAGGCGGGTAGCATCAGAGGTCATGGAAGCACGTGGTGTCGAGATCGATTACCTCGTCGGTACGATGATCGAGATCCCGAGGGCGGCACTGACAGCCGATGCTATTGCCGCGAGGGCCGAGTTCTTCTCGTTCGGAACGAACGACCTGACTCAGACGACCCTGGGCATAAGCAGGGACGACGCCGGAAAGTTTATCAGCGACTATATCGATAAGGGCGTGTGGCCTGCCGATCCGTTCCAGAAACTCGATCAGGAGGGCGTTGGAACCCTCGTGAAGATCGGTGTGGAACTGGGACGGGGAGAGCGGGAGAACCTCGAGGTGGGGATCTGCGGTGAGCACGGT
>DAOVNN010000200.1 GCA_030630165.1 Candidatus Krumholzibacteriota bacterium | reverse complement strand
CCGCGGCATGACCGTCTCGTCGGCGATGCGCCTCTGCCCCGGCGGCATATTCATGCCTCCCGACTGGGAGCTCTTTCGCTCCGTCTCCAGTTCGATCTTCTCGGTGATAGGTAAGTATAGCCCTGTCGTCGAGGCGGTCTCCCTCGACGAGGGGTACGCCGACTACACCGGATGCAATCGTCTCTTCGGTCATGCTCTCGATGCGGGCAAGGCGATAAAGCGCGAGGTGCGTACAGAAACCGGCCTTGATGTCTCGCTGGGGATCGCGTCGAGCAAGCTCGTCAGCCATGTCGCATCGCGCGAGGCGAAGCGGGCTCACATGGTCGACGTCTATCCCGGCTGCGAGCGGTACTTCCTCTCGCCTGTGCCGATCGAGAGGTTCCCGATCGTGAGCGAGCGGCATGTGCCCATACTGCATGAGCTGGGGATAGCAAATGTAGGGGACGTGCTGAGGTTTGACGAGGAGCTGCTTGCCTTCTGCTTCGGGTCGTGGGGACGGAAGCTTCATCTCGGCGCGAAGGGGATGGATGCGGTGAGGGTGAGGGCGGGGAGCACGGGCGACGGGGAGTTTGTTATAAAAAAGGTGCTCGAGCCCGACGCAGTCGACCGCCGTCTCCTCGAATCGTATATCTACGTCCTTGCCGAGGAACTCGGGGGGAAACTTCGTGTTGAGTGCTCGATGGCCAGGTCGCTCCGCCTTGAGTTGCGCTATGCCGACGAGGTGACAGCGCACGGCCAGATGAGGCCGGCGGCGCCTACATCGGATGACGCGGTCCTCTTCGACTCGGCGGGGATGCTCTTCGACCGCCTGTTCGGGCGGCGGGTGAGGGTGCGGGGCGTGAGCCTCGCGGCTCTTTCAGTGGAGCCGGAGCCGCTGCAGATCGATCTCTTTCCCGACCCCGGGCATCTCGCCGCAACGAAAGCGCGCCAGGTGCAGATGGCCCTCGACAGGCTCAGGACCGCTATGCCTTCAGGGGTGGCGCCGTCGTTCGGCAGGGCGCTCGCCGCGAGACGCGCCGCGTCATAACGGATCTCATGGAAAGGAACGCCTGATGATAAGGCCGGCTTCACCGCCGCAGAGCGAACTCGCGCAGAGGTTTACGCATCTGCACGTCCATTCCAATTTCTCGATGCTCGCGGGGACAAGAAAGGTGGAGGCTCTTGTCGCGGCGGCATACGCGTGCGAGATGGAGTCGCTGGCGCTGACAGATACCGACGCGATGCATGCGGTCGTTCCTTTTACGGAGGCATGTGCGAAGCTTGATATCAGGCCGATCTACGGGGCCGAGCTGACGGGTGAGGACGGACCTACACCTTTACGCGCCGTGTTGCTCGCCCGCAACCGGGCGGGGTACTCGGAGATCTCGAAGCTGGTCACGAGCCGGAAGCTCGACGAGGATTTCGATTTCGGGGAGGCGCTGGCGAATGTATCGGAGAACATATACGTGCTTGTGTCGTACAAACTGCTGCTCACGCGGCTTCGGCACCTGCCCAACCTTCGCGCTGCTCTTCCGGTCGCTCCGGGGCGCGGCCGTGACCGGGAACGCTGGAGGATAGCCGACACGGCGCGGCGGCTCGGCATCGAGACTGTCGCCGCCGGCGGGATCTGGTTCCTCGAGGGGAAGGAGCACATGATCCACAGGGTGCTCACCGCGATTCGCACACGTACTACCATCGGCACGCTGCCTCGCGGCGAGGCAGTGCCGCGCGATTCTTTCTTCCGCACGCCTTACAGTGTCATGAAGGTCTTCGAGGGGAACGAAGGGCCGGTCGTGGAGGCGGCGCGTATCGCCGACGACTGCCGGGTCGATCTCGACCTCGGGCGTCGAAGGCTTCCCGAGTTTCTCCTGCCGCCGGGTGAGAGTGCGCCGGCGACGCTGCGGCGCATCGCCCTTCGCGGGCTGCGCGAACGGATGGGGGACGAGTGCCCCTACGACGAGAAACGGGCGGTGATGGAGAAGATCGATCACGAGTTATCCGTCATCGAGGACAAGGGGCTCGCAGGGTATTTCCTCATATGCTGGGACATCGTACGGTTTGCCCGCTCACGCGGGATCCGCACCCTCGGGCGCGGGTCCGCGGGCAACTCGCTCGTCTCGTACGCCCTCGGCATCACCCATTTCAATCCGCTGCGCCACAACATGTTCTTCGAGCGGTTCCTCAATCCCGAGCGCGAGCACCTTCCCGATTTCGATCTCGACTTCGGCACAGACGACCGCGAGATCATTCTGAAGTACATCTTCCGCCGGTACGGCAGGGACCATGTCGCGATGATCGGCACCTTCAGCACCCTGCGGGCCCGCTCGGCGCTTCGCGAGACGGCGAAGGCGCTGGGGATACCGGAGGGGGAGATACGGCAGTTCATCAGGGTCATCCCCTTCTACGCGTCGATAGACAGTCTCGATCACCTCGCGAGGGTCTCCCCCAGGGCGGCGGGGCTGCCAGTCGACAAGGAGCCGTTTCGTACCCTTATCGCTATTGCCCGCAAGATCGGCGGGTTCCCGCGGCACATGGCCACACACCCCTGCGGGCTCGTCGTGTCTCCCGAGCCTATCACAGGCATGATACCGATGCAGCGCGGCGACAAGGGGTACGAGATAACGCAGTGGTCGATGTACGATGTAGAAGAGGCGGGGCTGGTGAAGATCGACATCATCGGGCAGAAGGGTCTCGCCGTGATCGGCGAGGCGTGTGCGATGGCCGAGGAGAACGAGGGAAGGCCGCTGCATCCCGAGCGGATCGACTACCTCGATGATGCCGAGACGAAGAAGCTCCTGCGGATGGGGAGGAGCGAGGGGTGCTTCTACATCGAGTCGCCGATCATGATGCAGCTGATGAGCCAGGCGAGGTGCGACGACTTCGAGGTGCTCACCGCCCTGTCGTCGATAATCCGCCCCGGCGTATCGAGCCACGGCGGCAAGCGCAGCTACCTGCACCGGGCTCTCGGTCTCGAGGAGGTGCCTGCTATGCACCCGGCCGTTGCCGCGGTGCTGCACGACACCTGCGGCTGCCTCATATACCAGGAGCAGGTGATACGCCTCGCCGTGGCGGTCGCCGGGATGAGCTACGGCGAGGCAGACGGGCTGCGGCGCTGCATGTCGTTCAAGAACATTGACGGGGAGACGATGGAGAGTTACCGCGAGGCCTTTCTGCACGGGGCGCGCGGGCGCGGGATCCCCGACGAGACGGCAGAGGATGTCTTCCACAAGATCGCCGCCTTTGCCGGATACGCCTTCTGCAAGGCTCATTCGGCATCGTTTGCCCTCGAGTCGTTCGAGAGCGCCTGGTGGAAGGCGCATTACCCGGCCGAGTTCATGGCCGCTGTCCTTTCCAACGGCGGCGGCTATTATGGCTACGAGGAGTATCTCGAGGAGGCGAGGCGGATGGGGCTTGCCCTGCTGCCGCCCTGCGTCAACACAAGCCGGGTGCGTCATCACGGGCGGGGGCGGGAGCTGCGCGTGGGACTGATGCAGGTCAAAGGGCTGACCTTGGCGACGATAGAGTCGATCGTCGGGAAGCGGCCGTTTGAATCTCTGCCCGACTTTCTCGTGAGGGTGCCCGCCTCGCAGAGGGAGGTCGAGTCGCTGATCAGGTGCGGGGCGTTTGCCTGCTTCGCGCGCACCAGGCCCGAGCTGATGTGGGAGCTTCGCGTGCTGAGTGCCGCGGACGGCCTGATAGAGCCTGATCTCCCGTCGATGCTCGACCGCGTTCCAGAGATCCCCGACTTCGATCTTCGATCCAGCCTCGAGGCGGAGCGTGAGACGCTCGACATGTGCGTCGCGGCGCATCCGCTCACGATGTTCGAGGAGACGCTCGGTGATCTCGCCGGGCGGGTGAGTCTGACCAGCTCTGCCGATCTGCACGATCGTGACGGCAGCGATGTCGACCTGGTCGGGTGGAGAGTCACCGCGAAGGCGACGCGCACGAGTGACAAGGGGGAGGAGATGATCTTCGTGACCTTCTCCGACCGTTCCGGACGATTCGAGGCTATCTTCTTCCCGAAGGTCTACCGGCGCGTCGCCCGCGAGCTCTTTCGCGCCCGGGGGCCGTATCACATCCGGGGCCGGGTCGAGAGCGACCTCGGGGCGGTGAGCGTTGTGGCACGTGGAGTCGAGTTGCTCGGGCAGAAGGGATGCTGATGCGCATGCGCCTGATACGAGGGTGCGTTGACAATGAATCTGATTTTCTATAGCATCAGTGACAATATGGGAAGCAGGAACACAAAAGTCAGCTCCGAGTACCCGATAGATTACGGGCCCGCGTTTCTCGAAAGGGTCCGGAACCAGCACGCAGGGGCGGAGGAACTCCCCGCTTATGAGAGCTGGATCATCGATCATATGGGGGGGCGTGTCGAGACCTTCCGAAAGGATCTTCTATGGCAGATCAGGGCATTTACCAGTCTCGAGAACATCGACATCCTGGATTTCGGATGCGGTACCGGCAGCACTACCGTGATGCTGGCGGAGGCTGACAGCAGCAATAGAGTCACTGCAATGGACATCGATCCTGAATCGCTCGAGATGGCGGAGCTTCGATTCAGGCACCACGGTATCTCATCACAGATATCCCTGCGCCGCATTCAGCTGATCAGGGAGGCCGGAGATCTCGATCTGCCTTCCGGGCAGTTCGATTTTGTATTGATGAACGGTGTTCTGGAACACGTCACACCATTCCCGACCCGCGGGGCCGTTCTGCTCGAGGCGTGGAGGGTGCTTCGCCGTGGGGGATTGCTGTTTATCAGCGAGACACCGAATCTGTTGTGGCCGATCGACCGCCATACTACCGGGCTGCCGTTCCTGTCCTGGCTGCCCTCATCCGCCGCCCATCGTTACGCCGTTGCTTTCAATCGACACACCGAGAAGAGTGACCTCGATTCGCGGGGCCGTCGCGGATTGACCTTTCGGGGTATTGTGCGCCAATTGAGAGAAGCGGGTTACGACGTCGAAGTCCTCAACCTCACCAGCGCTCATAACCGGCTCCTTCCCGCCGGACCGCCCGACGGAGACTCCATCAGTCTGAAGCGAAGATTTGCCACTTTCGTACTTCAGGATATGCTGGGCAGGCTGCTTTCCCCGCTGGGCATCCCTGTCGTTACTTTCGGACCGTTTATCGAGTATCTCTGCCTGAAAAAACGCTGACGGGTTGCACGGTTGCCGGACCGGTGATAGAATTAGATAGTGACCTCATATATATCCACAGTATTTTCTGGAGGGTTCGAGATGATGCGGCTTATTCAAGTTTCCTTCGTCATCCTCATTATTACGGCGGTCTTCCTGCAGGGATGTGGGGATGATCTCGGTACGGAGCCTGTCAGGGACAACAACGACAGGTTCACCGACTTCGAGACACGGATCTACCGGAACAACGAATTCGCCCTGGATCTCTATAAAAAGGTCACGGAGGAGAAAGCCGGCAACTTCATGATCTCTCCGCACAGCACGGAGGTCGCCTTCGCCATGGTATACGCGGGCGCGAGGGAGCAGACCGAGATCGAGATCGCCGATGTCATGAATTTCCATTACCCGCAGGCT
>DAOVNN010000196.1 GCA_030630165.1 Candidatus Krumholzibacteriota bacterium | reverse complement strand
GTTGGGTAGAAGCCCGACAATGAGCGACACAGACACCAACGGAATAATGGATGGTATCGACGAGAGCCTCGCACTCTTTGCTATCATAGGCGCTCTCCCCCGGACACCGATACCGGACGGACCCTATGTCGAGGAATATCAGATGGATGGTGTCGAGCAGTGTGCCATCTGCGGTGAATGGATAGACATGGGCTTTATCCGTATCATCCATCCGGTGAGAAACAGGGAGGTCGATATCCCCTATATCGGGCTTCACTACCTTGAACACGGCGGCCTGGCCTACGATGGCAGCATACACGATGGGAGGGTCGACATCGCAAGGGTGAAGGAGATACTCTTTCCATACGATCCGCTCCACATCATCAATGGATACGTCTATGAGGATGATGATTCAGACCTCCTCGAAAACAACGAAGAACCGCTCCTGGCGACCGATCCGCTCCTTCCCGACACGGACAGTGATTCGGTCGAGGACGGCTTCCAGGTTACCGGGGAACTGACCGCGGCGCTTGGCGGCCTGCCCAGGGAACCACGCAGCGATGGGCCCTACCTTATCGAACACATGCTGAGGGGGATCGAGACGTGTACCAGGTGCGGTTGCGTCATGAACATGGGCTGGGTCGAAGTGGTGAACCCGCTCGAGAATCTCTCGCTGGATCTGCCATATATCACCCTGCACTATATGGCTCATGGCTGCCTCGTATATGAGGGCGATGTCCACTATGCAAACCGCGCTCTGCCATCCGTTGTTTCAACGCTCGTTTTCGGCTCAGGCCACAGCCACGAGCTGCTCGTCGAGGGGGACAGCGATAGTGACGGACTGACGGACGCCGAGGAAGAGCAGATGTATTTACTGGCGAATAATCCCGATACAGATGGCGATGGGGTAAAGGACGGCCCCGATCTCGCTTATTTTCTGCATGAGGCAATAGAAGGGCTTCCGGTCGGCCCCCTGACAGATCAGACATACATCATCCACCACCTCACCTACGGTATCTACGAGTGCCTGGTGTGCGGTGAAAGTATCAACATGGGTTCCATGGAGATCGTAGACCCCATACATGGGAAAAGCACCTGGGTGAGTTACTACAACGATCACTTCATGAAACACGGGAGCTTCTCGACCGACCGACCGGAGCTATACGCACGTTTGGATATGCTCGCGCTGGCCGATGTTATCGGGGTGAACACTACGCATGCAGGCGATCCGATGCCGAGCATCACTTCTCTCTCAAATGCCCCCAATCCATTTGCCACTCAGACGGAGATCAGCTTCTCACTTCCTGCGGGCCGGAATGCGGAGCTGATGATATTTGATGCAGCCGGCCGGAAGGTGTGTAACATTTACTCCGGACCGATTGGCGAAGGCAGTAATCATTTCGTCTGGGACGGCAGGGATTCCAGGGGTCGGAATGTTCCCTCTGGTGTCTATTTCTGCAAGCTGAACCTGGGGTCATTCTCCCTGAAGACAAAGATTGTGAAAGTGCGCTGATTTCAATATGTGATATTCACAGCCGAGGACGGCATTTTTTAACCGGTATATCTATCGCCTGCCATTACTTTTTCCTTGGAACTGATCTTCCCCTGTTAAACTGATTCACTCAATATGTGTTAGAAATATATATACTTGCTGGCTTCTTCAAATTAAAATCATTGCAAGTAAGCAGCAGTAATCGTTCTTAGAGTGGATCAGGCCCCTGCCTGACATCGAAAAAGAGGAGATGTAGTGAGGAATCACAAACGGTTTTCGGGATGGAAGATTATATGCGTCTGCGTGATAGCCGCTCTGGGCTCAGGAATATGGGGTGCGCCGTGTCACGCGCAGGATGATCATAGCGATCTGGCTAAGCAGGCTCAGAATCCGATAGCGAACCTGATCAGCCTGCCGCTTCAGAACAACACGAACTTCAATATCGGTCCTTATGACCGTACACAAAACGTCCTCAACATCCAGCCCGTCGCTCCGTTTTGCGACGGCCGCCTTATCACGAGGACCATCCTGCCGATCGTCACGCAGCCCGATTTCCTTTCCGAAAGCGGTGGCAGCACAGGGCTGGGCGATCTGAACTTCACCGCCTTCTATGTCCCTGAAACTGAAGGGATCATGGTCGGAGGTGGACCGATTCTCGTCTTTCCGACCGGTGGTGATGAAAGGGGCTCGCAGAAGTGGAGCGCCGGTCCGGCATTTGTCGTGATTTCCACCTCCGGTTCCTGGGTGCTGGGAGCGCTGTGGAACAACATCTGGTCGTACGCCGGTGACGAGGACGCTTCCGATGTGAACCAGATGCTCCTGCAGCCCTTTATCAACTACAACTTCCCGGGATTCTATCTGGTGATGGCCCCGATCATCACGGCGAACTGGGAAGCGCTGGAGGATCAGAAGTGGATAGTGCCCCTGGGCGGCGGTATCGGAAAGCTCTTCCATGCGGGGAAGCTGCCGCTGAACTGCACGGCGCAGTATTATTATAACGTCGTAACGCCCGACTATGGGCCGGACTGGACGCTGCGGCTGCAGGTGCAGATGCTCTTTCCCAAGGGATAACATCGACGGGAGGCATGAGGATGCAGATAGATCTCAAAAAGGAACAGAAAGCTTCTCACGCCAGACCGAGGTACAAATATTCAGTGGCGGCGAAGATCTTTTTCGGCTTGATGGATCTTGTCACAGGGAGGAAGACTACTCCTGCGAAGGCCAAGCTGATCGAGACGCTTGCCAGTATCCCCTACAGGTCCTGGGAGATCCGCCAGTACACGCGCTTGACTCGCATGTACAGGGACAGGGATAAGGTCGCTCACGCTGCAAGTATTATGGAGTGGGGGAGAGAGGCGCAGGACAACGAGTACTGGCACCTGGTAGTTATCAACGAAAAGATGAAGGAAGACAGCATCAGGGATCCGTGGTACCTCTTCCCATTGATCCCATGGTTCATGGTCACGGGCTATGTGATCATGACGCGTATCATGGCGGTCCTGAACATCCGCCGGGCGTTCCTCTTCAACGCCGAATTTGAGGATCACGCCGAGCATGTATACGCGAAGTTCGTCGAGGATAATCCCGGGCTGGAGGACCAGCGGGTGGATAATTCCCTGGTTGCGGAATACGGTGATTTCGAGACCTGGGCCGACGTTTTCAGGCGGATCGGTCTCGACGAGCGCGACCACATGAACAACAGTTTCGTTTTCTGCGGGAAGCCGGAGAATGTGGTCAGGTACGAAGGGATGCCCGACCTGCCGCGTGTCCGATGAAGTCAGGGGCTGATGATCCTGATCTCCGAGGTCAATTCCATCGCATGCTTGTAAACAGCGCTGACTCCGCAGTAACGTTCCTCTGAAAGGCTGACGGCTTTCTCCAGTTTCTCCATGGGGAGGTTGTCGCCAGTGAACTCATAAACGATATGTATCCTGTGATAATATCGGGGATGTTTCCCGGTGAGCTCGCCTTCGACCTTTACGTGAAAATCGTCGACATCGACTCTCATCTTACTGAGGATCGAGATGACATCCATACCGGTGCATCCGCCGAGGGCCACAAGCATCAGCGGCTTGGGACGGGGCCCCTTGTCCTCGCCTCCGACGCTTTCGTCCGCGTCGAGGGTCATGCTGTGCCCGTTGACGTTCGTGCTGAATCGCATCTTCTCGTCCCAGGCTAAATCGATCGTCGTATCGGCCATATGTCAGTCCTCCGATCGGGTTTTCGCGACACGGGAGATGAAATCGAGCTTCTTGTCTCCTTCGTCGACAATCGATTCGACGGGGATGAGCTGTGCGTCGATATCGCTTCGGTAATATTCCTCGATCAATGTTCCGAGCCGTTCCCCCAGTTCGGAAATCATCCTGCTGTCCGGGTCGCCATCGAGGACAGCGCGGAAATCGAGTCGGCCCCCAGAGTCCTGCAGGGCCTGGAGCCTTGAAAGGCCGGGGAAGTCCTCGTGAAGAGCGTTGATTATGTAATAGACCGTAAGGCTCGGAAACTCGTTGCCGCTTGAGCCGTATATTTTCTTGCCGATCCTTCCCGTTATCTCGCTTATGATCGGGCCCTGTCTTCCGCACGGGCAGGTAATGTCGCCCGCCATACTGATGTGGTCGCCCAGCCTGTAACGGATGAAGGGGAAAGAGTGCGACAGGAGGTTGGTGACGATTATCTCGCCATCGTCTTCTTCGACGATCACGTGCTCGGAGTTTATGTGCATATTTCCTTCGGGGCATTCAAAGGCGATGATACCTGTCTCGGCGGAGCCGTACTCGCTCGTCATCCTTCGACCGAAAGCCTTCAGTGATTCAGTATTGTAATGTGGATATATTTTCTCCGAGGTTCCCTTGACAAGAGACAGGGACAGAGCCTTCTCGTCCGGATGGTATGTGTTTATGTATCTGGCGAGCTCGTAGATCATACTCGAGTATCCTTCGAGGAACCCGGCCTTCGACAGGCTCTTGTAGAAACTTTCCAGGGTCTCGCCAGAGAGATCGAATCTCTTCTCCCTGAACCGGTTCTGAAGCACATCGCCAGCCCTCGTTTTGATTATCGCTTTCTTCCCTGAAGGCAGTCCCCACAGCAGACCGCTTCTCGTCCATGGATGGACCCCGTACCAGCCGTAACCTCTTGCGACGGCAGCTCTGTGCTGGGCGTCCCATTCGGAGCCGCGATAGAACTTCAGCGGTTCGCCTGTACTGCCGGATGTCTTTGACAGAACCAGCTTTCCACCCGTTCCATTGTTCTGGATCTCCGGCAGGTTATTCCTGATGTCATTCTTGCCTACGGCGGGCAGTTTCTCCAGATCAGCGAGCGATCCGACAGAAGTGTCGAAACCGTGCTGCTCGAAGATCTTCCTGTAGAACGTTGAATACTTGTCCGCGTGGGCCAGGAGATCACGCAGCTTCGAAATCTGGTACTCGCGGACGCTTTCAATATCCCACCACTGCGATTCTTCGAGATCGCGAAGATACGGAATGACCGGGGTGCCCCGAATACGGCTTCCGATGATGTATATCGTTTTGTAGATTCCTGAACTCATTACTTACCTGATCGAATCATTAATAAGGCCGGCAAGAAGATCGCCGATGATTGCTTTCTCCGAGAAACGCCCGACATACGCATGAGCGTTTGCAGCAAGGGAAGCGTATAACTGTTCATCATTCAACAGGAGATCGAGAGCGGCTGATATGTGGTATGGAGAGGAAGGAGGTACGAGGAGTCCTCTCACTCCGTCTTCGACCAGCTCCGGTATGGCCTTCCAGTCCGTGCTTATTACCGGTAGACCGGCCGCGAACGCCTCGAGTATCACCGCAGGATACCCTTCGCCGGGATGCGTGGTGGGGAGGAGCAGGATATCGTATCCGCCAAGGATCTTCATCACTTCGTCCCGGGTAAGAATACCTCTATATATGCAGTTGGGACATCGTTCCAGCTCGCGCATGAAACGGTCCCTGTCCCTCTCCACGTGCTGGCCGTAGAAATCGCAGCTGATGTCCTTTCTGTCCCCGATGCTCTCGATGATATCGAACACACCCTTCTCGCTCTTGATCTGTCCGATGAAGACACATCTGCCCGAGAAACGATTTTTCAAATCTGAGCCTGTGAAGTAAGAGTCAGGAAGAAAATTGGGGAATTGTACGATCCGTTCCGGATCGAGCCCGCTCCGTGAAGCGAGTTCTTCCGCAAGT
>DAOVNN010000112.1 GCA_030630165.1 Candidatus Krumholzibacteriota bacterium | reverse complement strand
GATCACTCCGTCCTTCTTGAAGACGGGCCTGAGCTTGCCCATCGACTCGGCGCTGGCGTCTGTCCTGACACCCTCGTCCGTGTCGATCGCGAGAGGATCGCCCCTTCGCTGCGGGACCTCGACAGTCATCATCTCTTCCTTGAAGTGACCGTTCGCAGCGGCCTCAGCGGCCTTGCGATGACTGTTGTACGCATACTCGTCCATCTCTTCCCTGGGGACATTATATCGCTCGGAAGTGATCTCTCCCGTGTTTCCCATGTGGATATCGTTATATGCATCCCAAAGACCGTCATAGATCATCGTGTCGACGATCTTGCCGTCACCGAGCCTGTAGCCGGTCCTCGCATTCCTGAGGATATAAGGCGCGTTGCTCATGCTCTCCATGCCGCCGGCGACTACGATCTCCTCGTCACCGAGTTTGAGAGCCTGTGTCCCGAGCACTACAGCCTTGAGTCCCGACCCGCAGACCTTGTTGATGGTCATGGCAGAGACGGCAAAGTCGAGCTTGGCGCTCAGCGCCGCCTGCCTGGCGGGATTCTGGCCGAGCCCCGCTCCGATGACGTTGCCCATGATAACCTCGGTCACGGCTGCGGGATCGACTCCCGCCCTCTTGAGTGCTTCGGCAACTACCATGGCTCCGAGATCGGTCGCCTTGAAGGAGGACAGTCCCCCCTGAAATCTTCCTAACGCTGTGCGTACCGCTCCGGCGATTACGACTTCGCTCATCGATTGCTCCTTCCTTGCAATGTCAGTCGCGCTTACTCTTCCGGGAATCTCTCTCTGATAAACTTGACGATGTCACCGGTGTCTGTTCCCGGACCGAATATCCGGGCGACCCCGATCTTCTCGAGTTTCTCTACATCTTCGGCCGGGATGATCCCGCCGCCGAAGATAACGATGTGTTCCGCTCCCTTCTCCTTCATCAGTTCCATCACCCTGGGAAACATCGTCATGTGGGCCCCCGACAGGATGCTGAGGCCGACCACGTCGACGTCCTCCTGGACGGCCGATTCGGCGATCATCTCGGGTGTCTGGTGCAGCCCCGTGTAAATAATCTCCATGCCGGCGTCCTTGAGGGCGTTGGCGACGACCTTCGCTCCCCTGTCGTGTCCGTCCAGTCCGGGTTTCGCTACGAGCACCCTGACTTTTCTCGCCATCTCGAAATCCTCCTCCGGGCGTCGCGCCCGTTATATGAAAAGCGGCTCTTTATATTCGCCGAACACGCCCTTGAGCGTGTCTATTATCTCTCCCTCTGTAGCGTAGCAGCGAGCGCAGTCTATGATGACCGGCATGAGGTTATCCGTCCCCTCGGCCGCTGCCTTGAGGCGCTCGAGTTCCCGGGCGACCTTGTCGTTGTCCCGATCGGCGCGGGCATCCTGAACTGCCTTTTTCTGCTGCCTCTCCACCTCTTCATCTATTCTCAGCAGAGGAATGTCTATCTCCTCGTTCTCCAGCTTGAAACGATTGAGTCCGACGATCACCTTACGGCCGGCTTCGAAGGCCTTCTGATATTCGTATGCGGACCTCTGGATCTCCCTCTGGAAGAATCCCTTGTCGATCGCCTTTACCACGCCGCCCAGATCATCGATCTTCCGGAAGTAGGCTTCGGCCGCCTCCTCCATCTCGTTAGTCCTGGTCTCGATAAAATAGCTTCCGGCGAGGGGATCGATCGTGTTTATTACTCCGGTCTCGTGCGCTATAATCTGCTGCGTGCGAAGCGCTATCCGCACCGCTTTCTCCGAAGGCAGCGCGAGAGTCTCATCCATCGAGTTGGTGTGCAGAGACTGCGTCCCGCCCAGTACAGCCGACATCGCCTGGAACGCTGTCCTCACGATATTGTTCTCGGGCTGCTGCGCGGTCAGAGTGCACCCGGCCGTCTGTGTGTGGAATCTGAGCAGCAGCGACTTCGGATTCTTCGCCCCATACTTTTCCTTCATCCGTTTCGCCCAAATCCTGCGGGCGGCGCGGTACTTCACGATCTCCTCGAAGAAATCGAGATGGGAGTTGAAAAAGAACGAGAGCCTCGGCGCGAACTTGTCGACGTCCAGCCCCGCCGCTATTCCAGCCTCGACGTATGCGAATCCGTCAGCCAACGTGAATGCCAATTCCTGAATCGCGGTCGACCCGGCCTCTCGGATATGGTATCCGCTGATCGATATCGTATTCCACCTGGGAACGTGATCGGAGCAGAACGCGAGAATATTCGTGATGATCCTCAACGACTCCTCGGGAGGGAATATCCACGACTTCTGCGCGATGTACTCCTTGAGGATATCGTTCTGGATGGTGCCGCCCATCTTATCGAATGCTGTCCCCTTCTTCTCGCCGGCGCATAGATAGAAAGCGAGCAGTATCGAGGCGGGGGCATTGATAGTCATCGATGTCGTTATCGCTCCGAGATCTATCCCGTCGAAGAGGACCTCCATGTCTCTGAGCGAATCGATCGCGACGCCGCACCTGCCGACTTCTCCCTCCGAACGCTTGTGATCGGAGTCGTATCCCATGATCGTCGGCATGTCGAAGGCGACAGACAGTCCCGTCTGGCCGTGTTCGAGCAGATAGTGGTACCTGCCGTTCGTATCCTTCGCCGTGCCGAACCCGGCGAACTGACGCTGTGTCCACAGTCGTCCCCTGTACATGTTCGGGTAGACGCCCCTCGTGTAGGGATACTGGCCGGGAAACCCCAGCTGTTCGTTATAATCGAATCCCTCGGTCTCATCAGGCGTGTAGATCTCTCCGACCTCTTCGCCGGATACCGTGGTGAACTCGATATCCTGGCACCCGCACCCGGAAAGTGTTTCCTGGTACCTCTTCTTCTCGTCGTTGTATTTTTTTCTATCCATCTTCTCTTCTTCTCCTGGCGGTCACTGTATGCTGACGAGTTCCTCTAGTTCTCTTACGACCATGTAAGGAGACATCTCCCCTCTATATACCGATTCCATCCGCTGCTCGAGCAGTTCCCTGACCTTGTCGCTCGCGCGGAGCCGCCGCTCCATCCTGTCCATCAGGGCATTACGCACCCTCGAGCGCAGTATCTTCTTTCTCATGTTTGCGAAACGTCCGCCCTCGTCGAGATGGCGGCGGTGCTCCTCTATCACATCTATCAGATCATCGATCCCCGTCTCCTCGCGCGCAGATGTAAGCACGACCTTCGGTTCCCATTCCCCTTCGGGGATATCCTTCAATCTCAGAGTATCCTGTATCTCCCTCGCGGCACCCTCTGCATCCTCGTGATCGGCCTTGTTCATCACGAAGATGTCGCCGATCTCCATCAGTCCCGCTTTCATCGCCTGGATCCCGTCGCCCGATTCGGGGACGAGTACGACTACTACGGTGTGCGCCTTCTCCGATATCTCGAGCTCCGACTGTCCCACTCCCACTGTCTCGATAAGCACGAGGTCCTTGCCAAAGGCGTCCATCAGATCGACAACCTCGTCAGTGCAGTTTGATATACCTCCGAGACTTCCCCTGCTTGCCAGACTGCGCACGAACACATCGGGATCCTCGGAGTGAGCCTGCATCCTTATCCTGTCGCCGAGGAACGCACCGCCGGTGAAGGGACTCGTCGGATCGATCGCTATGATCCCTACGCGATGGTCCTTCGCGCGGAACTTTGCGGTTACCCTGTTGAGAAGCGAGCTTTTTCCGGCACCCGGAGGTCCGGTAAACCCGATCCTGTACGCGTTACCCGTTCGTTGGAAAATGCTGTCCAGAACACGTTCGGCATCCTTGCCGCCATCCTCGAGGATGGTGATCAGGCGTGCCGCCGCAGAGACCTTTCCATCGGCGAACAGCTCGAGCAGACTCTCTATTGAGGGACGTTCACGCATCGTCAGAACTCTATTCCCTTCCTCATCTGTACACCTGCATTGTAGTGATGCTTGATCTCCTTCATCTCCGTGACCGTATCAGCGATGTCGATAAGCTCCTGTGCTGCATACCTTCCCGTCATGATCAGATCCATTCCATCGGGGCGGTCCTTGACAAACTCGAGGACCGACTCGAGGGGGATAAGACCGAATGATACGGCAACGTTTATCTCATCGAGCACGAGCATAGACGGCGGATCGGATGCGGCTGCCTCAAGCGCCCTCGCCCATCCCTTTTCCGCGAGTTCGACGTCGATTTTCTCGGGATCCTTCGGATCGACGAACTCGTCCCTTCCATGCTGCTCTATAGTAATGTTTTCTATCTTTTCTACCGCGGCAAGCTCTCCGTAGAGCCTTCCCTTCATGAACTGGATGATCAGCACACGGGCGCCATGCCCTGCGGCCCTGACGGCTGCTCCCACAGCGGCCGTGGTCTTGCCCTTGCCGTCACCGGTGAAGAGCATTACGATTCCCTTTCCGTCGCTCATAAGGGCCTTCCATAGACTGTCCGGCAGACCTCCGGCTCCTTGCCGGTAGAATGAGGAGATTATCCGATGACGGGTGATTTGTCAATATCGGTTCAGGAGGGCTGAATCTGGTCTTCCCGGGGATAGGCGGGTAATGTGATGACAAATGTCGTTCCCTTTCCCCTGGTGCTCGTGACCGAAATGTTTCCCCCGTGATCGCGTATGATCCGGTGCACAAACGCCAACCCGAGCCCCGAGCCATCTTCCTTCGTCGTGTAGAACGGTATGAATATCCGGGCGATCTTGTCCTTCTGGATCCCTCCCCCGTTGTCGGTGATCTCGATGTGCAGCAGTCCCTCGCTCCCGTCCGTCCAGGTCTTTACCCATACCTTTCCGTCGCTGACGATCGCCTCCTTGGCATTCATCAGGATGTTAAGAAAGGCCTCGTGGAGCTTGACCTGATCGATCCGGCAGCCCGGCAGTTCGGGAGCAAGGCTCTTGAGCAGATCGATATTGTGTTCGGAGAAATCGTTCTGAATCAGCTGACAGACGTCATCGACGATCTGGTTGAGATCGCTGTCTTCGATCTGAAGCCGGCGCACGTTCGACTGGAGGCTCCCGAGATAGTTCTCCAGCCTCTGCGCCTCGTTCATGATTATCTCGACCTTCTCACGGTCCTTCTCGTCGAACTTTCCACTGTTCCAGAGGTTCCTCGCGAAACCGCCTATGGCTACCAGCGGGTTCTTGATCTCGTGGAGGACCGACGACGTCAGTTCACCTGAGATCGCAAGCCTCTCCGCCCTGAGCATCCTCTCCTCGTTCGCCTTGAGTTTCCGGTACGTGGCCTTGAGGCTCTCCACGTTCTTGCCTAGAGACTCCTTTAACTGCGCTGCTCTAAGCGATGTTGTTGCATGACTTACGACCATCTCCAGAAGATGAGCGTCCTCCGCGGTCACCTCCTTGCCCGTGAATATATTGTCGACGATGAGAAGGCCCAGCCTGTCCTCTACGGTGGCGATCGGGATTATACAGAAGTCCTCCAGACCCAGCGCGGTGGCGATCTCCATGTCGTTGTCGGATTTCAGGTCCCTGCTGGAGATGAAACGGATCTCGTTCATGCCGGTCGCTATCATTCCCTCCGAATCGTCGAAGATTATGGCGTGCCGGCGGGTGATCTTCGTAAGAGGGCTGTTACGCAGGTAATGAAGCTTCTGGCCCTTGCTGACCAGTTTCTCCAGAGAGGCGTCGCTGTCCTTGTCGAGGATCTTCCAGATCGATTCGGCTTCCTCCGGCGATGAAGGCCCAAGGGCGTACTTTCCGCGCAGAAGATTGTATTCCTCGCCTCTTAGAAAGGCGAAGGCCCTGTTGAATCCAAGTCCCTCGCGGGCCGTCGTGACGGTCAGGATGGCAAGTATGATGTCCTCTTCCTTGTCGAGCCGCGCGATGATCTTGCTGACCTCGCCGAGGAGGTTCATCAGTTTGCTTCGCCTGATGACCTCCATGTAGAGATCCTCGACCTTGGTGGAATACTTGGAAGAGCGGACGAGAGCGTCCTCCAGGGTCTCGAGCATTGTTATATCGGCCCACCTGCGTCCCTTGACCCTCTCCTTGAGCTGCTTGAAAAAGGGGCATTTGAAACAACACTGGATCAGTTTCTCCTCGAGGCGGGCGAACACCCTGTCCCCGCACCGGTGACCTGTGACTTCCCAGCAGGGAGATTCCTCCTGGCCGTATGCGGGACAGTCGGAGTTCTCGCATGAGAGATATTCCCAGCAGCGGTTGATCACATCGTCCTCTTCGACGGGACGTGCGGTCTTGATTTCCTTTTTTTTCGAGTCCTTCATGAGTGAAACGCTAGCACACAGAGGACCAGTGGTAAACGGAAAACGAAACAGGGCCGGCCGCCGGGAGGGATGGAACACACTTCAGTCACTTCGGCGGGGCCTGCCCTCAGGGCTTACCTCCTTCTGATCATCTTGATCGAGCCCCAGCTCTGTTCAGCCAGGGCAGTCGTGCAGGCGTTCACCTCCCCCGGCGTCGGAATACATCCGTTGCCTGATGGAGAGCAGCTGTCGGGACACGGATTCCAGGCGTCATATGTCGCCCACACTCCGACATCGGCGAGGGTCCTCCCTATCGACCTGTCGTCGACAGCGCTCCTTCCATAGGCAGCCGTATCGATTACGAGAGTATCCGACTCCACCACCTGGCAGAGAAAGAGTTCATCGCCGCCATTGTTCAGGCTGAGTCCATAGGAAGGGAACCCGTTCGATTCCTCCCAGGCAAGAGCGTCACTCCCATAGACGATCCGCGTCTCTCCGGGAGCGAGCTCGCCGGAGAAACCGTACCGCCAGAGAACCTGATCGCCACCGTCCCTGAGCAGGAAACCGTTGAGATCGATCGAAGAATCACCTGTATTGACGATCTCGACCCACTCGTCGTTGCGATAGTTGTACTCACCGTCACCGTCCCAGTCCCTGGCCGGGTCGGGCATGTACTCGTTGATAAGGACCTGTCCATTGGAGATCCCCGTCATTGCCGCTGAAGCGGCGAGGATCACGCAGAGGTACAAAAAGAAACGGAACATCTTCCTCATCATCTTCCTCCCTTCATCATCCACACAGAAAACGTTCCACCCCGCCCGGCACGGCTCCGGCCGCCCGCGCGACAATAACACTATAGCCGCCTCCATCAAGTCATTCAACAAAAAAATGGAACCGCGTAATGCGGTCCCTTCGATGGATCCAGGCATATCAGGAAATGTATATGAATCATACGATTACATGAGGCTTATTCGGGTGTGACACGGACGATCGCCGCCTTGAGTGGCGGATTGACATGAAAGCCGTTCGATTCCAGTATCCTGAAAGTGAATACGATATCGACCAGCTCCTCATCCCCTCCATTAGTGATCTTCACCACATTCTTGACCGCCTTCCCCGGCAGGAGCAGCGGGACCACTCCGGGGGTCTCTATCTCCATCTCCGCAACGAGAGTATCGGGTATAGCCATCGTTACTATATTGAAGGCCACTCCCTCTCCGACGTTCGAGACGGTGATCATGAACTTCCCTTGCTCTCCGGGCGACAGGACCCCGTCACCGGAGTTGTCTTCGAACCAGACCTGTCCATCGAGCTTCGCTGGATAGAATGGCTCTGGCGTCAGCGTGATGTTGTTGCAGAGCTTCAAGCTCGAGATGTCCCATATCCGCACAGTTCCATCGTCGCTGCCGCTCGCCAGAAGGGACGCGTTCGAATTTACCGCGACCGAGTTTACCTGTTTTACGTGCCCTTCCAGCAGGGAAATCCGGCGTCCTGTCTCCAGATCCCAGATCCCGATCGTATTGTCCTTGCTCCCGGTCAACAGCGTCTTCCCGTCCTCCGTGACAGTGACTGTCGTGATCGCCTTTTCGTGCGCCTTTATCTCCCTGAGCGACTCGCCTGTCTCGATATCCCATATCCTCACGCTCCCCTCGACTCCAGCAGAAGCGAGGTGGCCCGTCACGGGATCGAACGCGATCGAATATACCGCCCTTTCGTGGCCGACGAGAAACTGCTCGCGATAGTCGGGAAAGCGCCATACCCTGAGACGCTCATCGTCCTGGCACGCGACGATAAACCTGCCATCGGGGCTGAACTCGACATCGATGATCCCGCCGAACACCTTCGTTGCCCAGATGACGTTGAGCAGGTCCCCGGTCTTTATCTCCCATACCTTGACCTGACCGTTCTCGTGCCCCGAGGCCACATACCTTACGTCCGGAGAAAAAGACAGCGCTGTCACCCTGCGGAATCTCGTTTCGACGGTATATCTCTTTAGCGCGAACGGCCATTCGAACCCGCCGAACTCGAGATCGATGACCTTCTGGAATTCGTAGGCCTCCGCCTCGAATGTCCTGACCATCCTGTAATTTTCGGAGTCGAAAAGAAAGAGCGTCCTGCTCCCTATGCCGATCGTCTTTCCGTGCCTGCTGAACTCTACGTCCCCGTCGGCATTGTTCACATTGGTAAACGAATCGATCATAGCGCCGGAGCCGGCGTGCCAGAATATGATCGTCGACCTGTCGATAGCATCTTCGCTGAGGGATACGAGGCGGTTGCCGCGAGGTTCGAATTCTACATGGATGACCCTGCCCTCATGGTTGTCGAGAACGCAGCAGGGAACGGACACCGGCCCGATCTCCTGATCGGTAATGACCTGTTCATCGAGACTCCTGACGAAGCATCCCGACAG
>DAOVNN010000217.1 GCA_030630165.1 Candidatus Krumholzibacteriota bacterium | reverse complement strand
GAAGGTCCGTCCCCGCAAACCGCTTGCCGGCCCAGAGGCCGAACGATACGGCTGGATTGAGATGGCACCCCGAAACGTGGCCGATCGCGTATGCCATCGTAAGAACTGTCAGTCCGAAGGCCAGGGAGACCCCGACGAAGCCGATACCGAGTCCGGGGAAGGCGGCCGCAAGCACTGAGCTTCCGCATCCTCCGAAGACGAGCCAGAAGGTCCCGATAAACTCCGCTCCCAGACGCCTGGATAGAGGCATAGCCTCTCCTTTCCGCTGAACTGCAGTGATTTTCAGCCAGCTATGCGGCCAGTTTATAAAGATTACTGACAAATACAACGATTTATTACAATTTCAGCCCATGGCTTATTGATGGTCAGTTCCTTTTGAAGATCCTTTTATACCATGGCTTCTTCTTTTCCTCGACCTTCTCTTCCTCGGCCTTTTCCAGGCTTCCGCTGTCAACCTCCTTGTAAATCGAAACGGCAACTTCGTCGCCGCTCTCTCCTGAATCGATCTTTTTACCTACAAAAGAATCGAGCTTCTCGTAATCGACGTTCTTGTCGGCGCCGTAAGACATCGCCCGAGTCACTTTTTCGATCTCCTCGCCCGTCATGCCGCGTTCGATTGCTTTTTCAACGGTTGCTTCGGCACGCTCGGCGGGAACGCCCTCTCTCGTGGCTCCTTCAACCGATCTGACGGCGCTTTCCTCGTCTTCCTCGGTGGTTCCTTCCCGCTGACGAACTCTCTTTCGGACTCGTTCCTTTGTTTCTTCGAGGTCCTTATCCCACTCTTCCTTCTTCTTTGCGTCCCATTCTTGCGATCCGCGTGGATATTTCCTGTTGATCGCTTCGCCGTGCCCCTCGCCCTTCTTCATCTTGCCGGGAGGTGTACCAGTACCGCTCCAGCCGCTTTTTCCTCCTTTCGACCATCCAGGAGGAGTGCCCCCTTCCCAATCCATCTTTTCTTCTTCCTTCAACCTCTTCGGCCTGTAGTGACCTTTTTTGCTATCCGCGGTCAGAGAATCTCCTCTCTTCTCTTTCGCTCCTTTCTCTCCCTTGACTTTCTCCTCGGTCTTTTTCCCCTTTCCGGCCCCTTTCTCACCTTTTTCCTTCTTCCCCTGGGCGTTTAGATCGTGACCTGAAACAAGGATGAAGATGGTAACAAGCAAGAACACGACAAACCTCGGCGCATTGCTTCTCCTCATGGATAAGCCTCCTTTCATGATAAAAAATCAGGGAATCGCTGCATGGATCTCGCACCCCTCGATCTGCAGGGCCCGGATATATCAGCCGGCACGACAGGTAATTCAGACCACCTTGCGTGTCACCTTATAATAGTCACACATAATTGCAATGGGTTTGTGCTTCCGGTGGTGTGGAGCTCGATGGGAAACGGGCTCTTGATGGGGGTGTGTGGTCTATAAATGTAATCCCGGCATTACCCCGAAGAATCCGTGTGTCTTTCACTCCGGATTCGGAGGGGTAATGCCGTGATTGCTATATGCTCTAAACGAACTCTGCCTTGAGATCCCGCTTCCCGTCGAGCGAGTATATCTCATAATCCTCGCGGTGCATCCTCGGATCGTCTATCAGTACGATCTCGAGCTTGTACAGCTCGGAGAGCTCCCTGAGATTCTCCTCGCGGTCGTCGCGCAGAAATATCCCCAGCATCGGATTGACGCGGAACTGCAGGCCGGTCAGCCTCTTTACAGAACCGATGCGCCTGATCCAGTGCTCGATCTTCATCGCCATCGATTCGATCGAAAGGATCTTGCCGCTCCCCGCGCAGTAGGGGCATTCATCGCTGTAGTAGTGCAGGAGGCTCGGCCGTACGCGCTTCCTGCTCAGCTCGATCAGGCCGAGGTCGCTGATCTGCGACACCCTTGCCCTCGACCGGTCCTTGCGTATCGCGTTGCGGAACTCGTTGTATACCTTCCGGCGGTTCTCCTCACGCTCCATATCGATGAAATCAACGACGATGATCCCGCCGATATCCCTCAGCCGCAGCTGCCGGCCGATCTCGCGGGCCGCGATGAGGTTCGTCTCGAGTATCGTCTCCTCCTGGTTCTTGCGGCCGGTGAACCTGCCGGTATTGACATCGATCGAGACGAGCGCCTCGGTATGCTCGATGACGATGTATCCGCCCTTGCGCAGCCAGATCTTGCTCTCGAGGGTCTTCTCGATCTCCGACTCGATCTCGTAATAGTCGAAGATCGGCGCCTTTTCCTTGTAGAGCTGGACCTTCGACGCGAGTTCCGGAGCGAACGACTTGAGGTACTTGGACAGTCTCTCGTGCTCGCCGCCGTTGTCGATGACTATCCTGTTGATGTCCTTCGAGAAGAGATCCCGGATGGCAAATACGGTGATATCGACATCCTCGTGAATCAGGCACGGCGGTGCCGCCCCGTCGATCTTCTTTTTTATTTCCTTCCAGCGCTTCTCCAGGGAACGTATATCGTCGCGGAGCTGCCCATCCTCTACTCCCCTGCCGGCCGTGCGGACGATGACGGCGCACCCCTTGGGCCTGTTCTTCCTGACGATGTCCCTGAGCCTGTGGCGTTCTTTGCGCGACTCGATCCGCTTGCTGATCCCTATATGATCGAGGTTGGGCATCAGCACTGCGTACCTTCCTGGAAGGGAGAGCTGGGAAGATATCCTCGGCCCCTTCGTGCCTATCGCTTCCTTGCGGATCTGCACGATCAGGTCCTGCCCCTTCTTGAGAAGATTCTCGATCGGCGGGTACTCGCGCCTCCTTCTGCCGTTCTGGAAGTCAAAGTCCTCGTCGATGTCGATAAGGTCGGGATCGAGGGAGCCGGTGGCCACGTCGCTGACGTGGAGAAAGGCTGCCTTCTCCTGCCCGATGTCGACAAAAGCGGCCTGTATACCGGGGATCACCGCGTTGATCCTCCCCATGTATATTCCACCGACGGTCCGTCTGCTCTCCTCCCGTTCGATGAGACACTCGACGAGTTCCCCGTCTTCGAGGATCGCGATCCGGACCTCCCTTGTCGTGTAGTTGATCACTATCTCTTTTTTGATTCTTGCCATTTCAAATATTTCCTGTAATTAAATCCAGTGGTTCGAGCAGGGCATCACCCTGCCTGTAATAAATACCTGTCCTTGTTATAACCACGAGCCGGGAAACCGCTTCCGGCATAACGGCCCGCAGCAGATCGGCCGGTACCGGAGCGCTTTCCGGACCGTGCTCGATACGCAGGATGAGCTTTCCTTCGGCTCCACTCCTGCTGACGGAACATCCGCGGGTCGACCTGATCCTTCCCCTGCGATCGGTGACTTCAGCTGCCGACGAGAACAGCGAGGACCATCTGTCCTCGAGCCTTCCGGCCGCATCCGCGAAGGAATCACCCCCGGGTTCCTTGTCGAGACGATACCACACATCCTCTTCTGTGGACAAATTTTCTTCCGGGGTAGCTTTTTTTGCTGAAATGCAGTCAAGCGGTCCAGGGTCGATCTCATACTCGAAAGTTACCTCTTCGGGGAGCTTCCCTCCGGCCCTGGTGAACGGGCCCGCGCTCGCTGTCACCTCCAGCCCCGGCGGCATGAGGCCGTCGAAGGCGCGGAAGGCGATATCGCCGTCCCTGGTGAACTCGACATCGAAGAACTCCATCTCACTGGCCGTGCCGACCGCCAACGCGGGGCCGAGCGACATCTTCGCGTGAGGATGGAACCCTTTGCTGAATCTCAACGGCAGCCCGCTCCTACGCAGGGCCCTGGTGATGATATTGGTGATCTCCCTGTGCGAGAGGAATCTCGCCCTGCCCGTCTTCCGGTAGACAAATCGGTATCTTATCTGTTCGTGCTCGCTATCGATCACATGCTCGTACCTGTTCTCCATCCTTGAGACTTTGCCGTCGTCGGCCGGAGCGAACCCGGCCCTTCTCTCGGCCTCATCAGTGCAGGCGCCGCATCCACCGCAGATTCCGTTCCGGCAGTCCGCCGTCACTTCGGCTCTGATCGCTCTTTCCCTCTCGCGCAGCAGGAAGCTCTTCGAGACCTTGACCGTGAATGCCTCCCAGGGCAGCGGCTCGTTGGGATCGAACCCGGAGAGGAGCTGGTCGATACTCGTACCCTTTTTCTCGATAGCCTTTTCCCATAGATCGAACCTCAGCCTGTCGCGCCAGCTGTCGAAACGGCACCCCGACCTCCAGGCATCGAGGACGATGGGCCATACGTCGCGGCCGCCTCTTGCCAGAACACCCTCGAGTGCGCTGACTCTCGGCTCGCGCAGCCCCAGATCGACCTTCCTGTGCCTTATGCGGCTGGAAAGATATTTCTCCTTCGCGGCGATCTCCTCCATGGAGCACTGCCTCTCCCACTGAAAGGGAGTGTGGGCCTTCGGAACGAACGGCGAGATCGATACGCCGAGCCTGAACCGTCCCTTCGCCGCGCGCATGCCCATGATCTTTTCGATCAGCGATACGATCCCGTCGAGATCCTCCTGCGTCTCGGTCGGCAGGCCGATCATGAAGTAGAGCTTGAGGTTCTGCCAGCCCGCTTCGAGGATCCTCGAGCACCCGTCCAGGATATCCACGTCGCTCATGTCCTTGTTGATAGCCGCACGAAGCCGTTCGGTACCCGCCTCGGGAGCGATCGTAAACCCCGACTTGCGCACTGCCGCTGTAGCTTCGATTATCCTGTCTGTAATGGTCTCCGGGCGTAGACTTGGAAGGGCGAGGGAGACATGTCGCTTCGTAAGCTCGGGAGCAAGCCGCTTGAGCAGCTCCTCGAGTCTCGAATAGTCGGATGTCGACAGCGAAAGCAGCGAGACTTCCTCCCAGCCCGTTTTATCGAGTCCCTCTGTCGCGGCGCGAACGATATCGCCCACCGTACGCTCTCTTCTCGGCCTGTATGTCATACCTGCATGGCAGAACCTGCAGCCACGTGTGCAGCCCCTCATAACCTCAACGGCCAGCCTGTCGTGCACGACCTGGCCGGATGGAACTATCGGGGCCAGGGGCAGGTTCTCGGGGCCGAGAAGATAGGTCCGCGCTGAGACCTTATCGCTGATGCCGTCTACATAGACGCCGTCGATCGCGGCGAGTGTCTCGAGTCTCTCCCGCCTGCCTCTGCCTGTCTCCTTGAGGGCCTTTACCGCCTCGACGAGCGACTCCTCGCCGTCTCCGAGGAAGAAGGCGTCGAATGCGCCGATCACGGGGAGAGGATTCGAGACGCACGGCCCGCCGGCCACGACGAGTGGATGAATGTCATCTCTCTCGGCCGCCACTACGGGTAGTCCCGCCAGAT
>DAOVNN010000333.1 GCA_030630165.1 Candidatus Krumholzibacteriota bacterium | reverse complement strand
GAGATCGATTACCTCGTCGGTACGATGATCGAGATCCCGAGGGCGGCACTGACAGCCGATGCTATTGCCGCGAGGGCCGAGTTCTTCTCGTTCGGAACGAACGACCTGACTCAGACGACTCTGGGCATCAGCAGGGACGACGCCGGAAAGTTTATCAGCGACTATATAGAAAAGGGTGTATGGCCCGCCGATCCGTTCCAGAAGCTCGATCAGGAGGGCGTTGGAACCCTCGTGAAGATCGGTGTGGAACTGGGACGGGGAGAGCGGGAGAACCTCGAGGTGGGGATCTGCGGTGAGCACGGTGGCGAACCGTCATCGATAGAGTTCTGTCAGAAAACAGGGTTTGATTATGTGAGCTGCTCACCATACAGGATCCCGGTAGCGATCCTCGCAGCCGCGCAGGCGGCCCTGAAGGGAGCCGGGGAAGGGAGCTGACCTATCGGAAGCGGTGACAGGGAAAAGGGGACCCCTGACTGCGGCAGCAGCCTGAAGAGATCGATTTTCGGTTTCCTCACGGTGATTGCCGTATTGCTGGCTGCGTGCGGCGTGGTGCTGGCACTGACCGGTATGGCGGATCTCGCGGTCGACCTGATCCTGTGGACCGTCCCGGTGATCGGTGTGCTGGTGATATTCTCCCTGAGAAATAAACACCTCTTTCGCAGGCCGGACGGGAGCGAGGTCTGCCGTTTCGAAGCGGCTAACATCCTGACCGCCATGAGAATATTCCTTGTGCCTCCGGTCCTGGTCCTCCTCAATCACGGATATACGATGCATGGCGCGGTACTCTGGCTGACCGCCGAGCTCACCGATGTCGCGGATGGATTTGTTGCTCGAAGGTTCAGGCAGGAGACCGATTTCGGCCTGATGCTCGATCCCGTCGGTGACATAATGGCTACGATATCAGTATTCACATGGCTTTTTATCAGTGGAAGGGTTCCAAGCTGGCTGTTCGCACTGCTCGTCGCCAGGTACGTGCAGTTTTTCGCGGGGCTCGCCATACTGTCCCTGACGGGAAGGCTTCCGAAACTCCATGCCACCGTGGTCGGCAAGACAGCCGGTGTTGTTCAGGGAGCGATTATTATGTTTCTATTGCTGCGGGTCGCCCTCGGCGAGTCCCCGCGGCTTTCATCGTACGATAATATCCTTTTCCCGGTTCTGGGAGCGGCGTTCCTTGCCGTTATCGTCTCGCAGACGGCCATAGGCCTGAGGGCGGTAAGGAATCACGATGCTTCCTGACAGGAGGTAGAAAATGGACCTGGGCGGAAATCTCGCGGTTATGGACCCCTCGATGATATTTCAGGTGACCGGCATCTGCGGTCTTACCGGGAAGATGAAACTTATAACGATGGACAACGTGGCAAGTTTCTGGTTCAGAGAGGGCGGGCTCCTCTTCGCCACAATCGACAC
This sequence comes from Candidatus Krumholzibacteriota bacterium, assembly GCA_030630165.1. Taxonomy (GTDB): domain Bacteria; phylum Krumholzibacteriota; class Krumholzibacteriia; order Krumholzibacteriales; family Krumholzibacteriaceae; genus JAUWCL01. The sequence continues at coordinate 1,801 of DAOVNN010000333.1, read as the reverse complement.
AGGAAAAAAGAAAATAGGCGAGTTCCTCATCGAGAACGACATCATATCGGAAAAACAACTCGACGAGGCTCTCGAGGAGATGAGGAAAAAGGATGGAAAGAAGAGGATAGGGAATATCCTCATCGATCGCGAGTATCTCGACCTGGAGACACTGGAGAAGGCGATTCATGAGCAGATCAAGGAAGTGGTCTACGAGGTGCTTCCGTGGAAGAAGGGGCAGTTCGTATTCTTTTCGGGAGTCGAGCCCGAGAACGAGGACATCCTGCTCGATATAAGGATGGACCATCTGTTACTCGAGGGACTGAAACGTATCGATGAGGCAGCCAGGGATTGAAAGTGTCCCGAAGCATCCGGCAGAACCTGAAGATACTCCAGCGGCTGGTAGCGGCTGCCGCTGCACTTATCGTGCTTTCCGTTGCCGCCTCCGCGGAGATGCCGGAGCGGTTCGACGGTACAATATCATCGACAAGATCAATGGCGCTCGGCGGGGCCTTCTCTCCGCTTGCCGACGATATCACGGCCCTGGTGATAAACCCGGCTGGCCTGATCAACACGAGTGGCATCGCCCTGTACGGCGACTACATGGAGACAGGAGGCGGAGCCGGGCCATATGAGGGCAAGCTTTTCGCCGGGTTCAAGCGCTGGGGAATCGTATTCGGCGCCGCAGGGTCGAGAAAGAGCTACGATGACGGGACCGTCGAAGGCCAGCTGTCCGGCGGTTTCGCGATCAATATCAAGTCGGGCGCGGCAGGCTCGTTCATATCGATAGGCGGGGCGCTGAGGGCCGGACGCGTGGCGTTCGACCTCGATGATCCATGCATTTCGTGCGGAGTACCGGGAGGGAGATACGCTTACAACGCGCTGACCGCAGATCTCGGAATGATGATCAGACCACTCCCCTTTATATCGATCTCCGCTTCAACTGAAAACATATCGGAAACCGGATTCGGCTCGGGAGACTACTATATCCCGTGGGACAGGACTGTACGCTACGGGGTGGCCTGGCTCCACGAGGACAGATTCACCATCTCCTGGGAGCGCAGGCAGACGGGCGATCGGGAGACCGATCATTTCGGATTCGGTCTGCGGACCGCTCTGCCCCTCGAGCTGATGGCCGGGATGACGTCGGAACGTGTCTTTGGCGGCGCGAGGTGGGATGGGCACAGGTGGAGGGCGTCCGTCGTCTTCGGCCAGGAGGCGGAGAACGTCATCACGGCCGGCGCTTCAATAGAGATTTTCTTCAACCGGCCTGAGGGGCTGTATCAGTGAGCAGAGTTAGCCGCATAATATTTCTTTCAGCCGTGCTCATGGCGTTTCTATATCCGTCAGCACAGGGGCTATGCGGGGAGAGTACAGAGTCCGCGCCTGATTCGTCCATCGTCTACCGGTGGGGTGCGGTTTACAGCGGACTTGTCGACCTCAAAGAGGATGACCTGTGGTTTCCGTGGAACGATCCAGCGGGATATTCCTTCCTGACAGACCGTGTCTCCCTGATGTTCGACGCGCAGTTCGCAGAGAACTTCCATTTCTTTATAAAAGGAACAACAGGGTACCCGGGCCGGGAAAGGGATATCTATAAGAGCAGATTCGTTATCGATCAGGCTCACATCTCCGCCGCGTGGCGCAACCGCGTAACGGGAAAGCTCTTCCTCAGGGAGCGTGTATTCCGCAACCGGAACAGGCTGATGTTTCTTGTCTCAAACGACTCAGAGCTTATCTCGTGGCGGGGTGAAGGAGTCGATGTCGCGGCTCTGACCGCCGGACCGGTACTTCTGACATATACAGGCGCCGTTTTCAGGAG
>DAOVNN010000209.1 GCA_030630165.1 Candidatus Krumholzibacteriota bacterium | reverse complement strand
GAACTCCGTGAGCTCCCTGACGCCCACGGACTCTAGCCCGTCGGAGATCTGCGCGAAATACCGGTTCGTTTTCTGATAGGCAAACATATCGCCTATTATGCCCTATTTATCTCAGAGGCACCATCTTCTTCGTCTCGGCGAACCCCTGCGCGGTCATCCTGTAGAAGTAGATACCGCTCGCGATGCTCTGGCCGCGGTCGCCCATGCCGTCCCAGGTGACCGACCTGCTGCCCTCTGCTTCGTGTCCATTGACGAGCGTCCTTACCAGGCGGCCCGACACATCGTATACGCGCAGCGACACATTTCCGCCACCTGACGGCACATCGTAGTAGATCGTCGTCGACGGGTTGAACGGGTTCGGGACGTTCTGCATCAGAGCAAACGCCTTCGGCACTCCTCCGTCCTCCTCTTCCTCGCCGGATACGGCGCTGAGAACGAACGGCTGGGTTACTGTACCGACCACCGCGTCGGGCTGCCAGTCGACCTTCTCCGTCACTCCACAGATCGTTCCCTCGTCGGCGTCAAAGACCCTGAACGTGACGCTCTCGCCGGCCGCCTCATTGCTGTGTATCATCAGGAAGGCCTCGTAGCGCCGTATCCCCCCGATGTACTCGGGGCTCGCGACACCCCGGCACTCGCCGTCGACGAATGCGCCGATGACGTCCCTGCCGTCCGCCGACTCGAGGCCGTCGACCCGAAGCACGGCGGTCATCGTCATGTTGAACTGGTAGGCGTATGGGTTAACCGCCCAGTCGGGCGCGTTCACTGCCTGCTCACCTTCCACAGTGGCTTCTGATTCAGGCACTTCAGTGTCGGCAACAGCTACAGGCGGCTCAGCGGGCGATCCAACATAGACCGGGTAGTTGAACCCTGTTACACCTGCATTAGCGAGATAGAGCTTGTACCCGCGGCCCGGATCCATCTCGGTGAGAGTGCCGTACCAATCCCCGCCGAGATACTGCGAGAATCCATCCTGCCCCTTGATGATATCGTTGTCGATGAGCAGGTTCTGTCCTCCCACGTCGAGATCGTCGAGCGCGATGTCCACCGCCATCGCACCGGCCGGCAGGTACCCGATCCAGTTCCATCCCTGTGCGACCGTAATGATCGAATCCACCGACACTGGACTACCCGTATGAATGATCGTCCCCGCCTGCGCGAGATTCACGAGATACCCCGAGACGTTGTCGAGATCGAACGCCGGCACCCAGGTGGGATCGATATCCGGATCGGAATCGTCGATAAACTGACTGAACGCCGTCTGCGACTTGATCAGGTCGCCCGAAGCGAGGTTCAGGTCTGCCAGTATGTTGGTGACACTCATATCCGCGGTCCAGATGTTCGTCGAGATCCAGTTCCAGCCCTCCTGCACCTCGATCGCCAACACATCGCCTCCGATTACGTCGGTCGCAGTCAATGTCACCGGGGTATCAGGTGTACCTGCCTGGCCGTCGGCGACGAACGGATGTGTCTCCTCCGTCGCGCCGTACAGCCTGCATTCGCTCCCGTCCCAGACCGCAAACCGGACCGTCTCACCCGACGGCCGGTTGCTGTAGACTGTCAGGAAAGCGAGCCAGGAGTAGTCGTACCCCGTGTCGATGTCATAGACGTGAACGCTGTCGATGCTGGCAACGCCGCGCAGTTCCCCACCGACGTACGCGCCTACCATATCCGCCCTGTCCGTCGACTTGACTCCCGCAATGTCGAGCTTCGCCACCACCACCATCGAATGCTCGAAGCCGTTCGGGTTGACCGCCCAGGCGGGAGCCTGGCACCCGATGGTTAGATCCACCGTGAGGACAGCGACGCTGACGTTGCTGCCATCGGTCGCTTCGGCTCGCACCTCGTCATGGTAGCTGCCTTCGGCGATGTCGGTCTGGATGAGCAGCTCGACAAGCTGCGTCTCACCCGGCAGTATCGTTCCCGTCGAGGGGATAGCGCCGGTGATCCAGGTCGGCATGCCGGTGAATGAGAAGTCCACCGACTCGCCCGTGCCGTTTACCAGCTCGGCCATCAGCTTGCCCGGGTTGCCGAGAGCGCCTTCCATCACTATGTCGGCGTCGCTCCAGGCGAACTGGCTTCGGCGGTAATCGAACTCCCAGACCGCGGCCGTCTCGAGTGGATTGCCGATACGGTCTGTGATGCCGCCGACGCCCGCTTCTATCCTCCGCCCCTCGAGATCTCCCGTATCGGCAGTCGGAGTGATGATGATCCTGCTGCCGTTGCATACCGCCATTTGCGCTATAAGAGAATCGGCTAGCGGGCCGTCGAGATACTTCAGTGTGATGTCGCCCTCGTCGATCGACAGCGAATCGAGCCTCTCGTTGAATGTTATGCTTATATCCTCACCGAACGAGAGGATCCCGTCGGACGGCTCAGGCGTACCGAACACGACGGGCGAGTGCCGATCGATCGTTCCGACGACCGTCTCCGAATATCCCTCCCCGTCAGCGCAGTGCGTGAACGCCCGCAGCTCGTAGGCACCGTCCTCGAGAGATTCAGGAAGCAGCCACTTTATCGTCACGTTATCCTCGGGCAGATCGGCATACATTATAACGGCGCCGCAGACGGCCCATTCATCCGGACCCTCGTCGCCCGACCCGAGGCGCCTGTACTGAGCCCCGGCATAATCGATGTTCAGCCCTTCGCCCGGCGCTCCGAGATCCCTGTCGTAGCCGGCAAGCATTACCAACATCGAATCCCCGGCCGTCTGCATGGTCTTGTCATACATCCACCCGTCCGCGGGGCCGTTCAGCGCTATCTCGCTGCATGGTGGATCGAAATGAACGTTGAACGTCATGACATCGGCAAGCTGCAGTCCGCCGTGTCTCTCCCATATCGCGTACTCGCAGGGCGGGTACAGCATCACCTTCAGGCTGTCATAGGAATACTTCTCCGGCCCTCGCAGCACAGTCATCGTCACCTGCTGGGCCTCGTACGGTTCGAGGAAGAAGTCAAGCCCCTCTGTGATGAACGCGCTCCCGTTGACCAGGACTACCGCTCCGTCAGGATTCGAGCCAGCCAGAAGGCGCATGGTATACCACCTGGCCTCCTCTGATCCGCTCTCGTTCACCAGCGTGAAGTTGAAGATTGCTGCTTCATCGGCCGGGACGTTCACGGCAGTCACCGGATCGACCAGAAGGGCGGCCCCGTCACGGGGGGTCATTCTCGCCATGCCGCTTGTGTCGGGCCATGCCTCCCACGGGCAGGAGCTCACACCTGCCAGCACGTCGAAGACAGGCGACGGATAGGTGTTGTCGGCTTTCACATCGACGGTGAAGTTATCGCCGATGTCGTCGTCGTTAAGAGAATATCCGACCGTCTCCGTCGTAGTGCCGACACCTCCCACCCCGGCTGATACCTCGGCATTCATGAACACCGATGCAGTCAGCTTGAAATTGTTCCCAAAGAGCTTGATCCTGGTACCGTGCTCGTACTCGAGACCTGCTCTGAGCGTCAGGGAAGCACTGAATGACTGCGTGGTCTCGGATGTATGGGTGTACTCATACTCCGCTCCCGCGCTGAACGAACGGTTCTCACTGAGCTGCGAGACCAGCTTCAGCTCGTCGTTCATATCGAGCATCCGCTGCCAGTCGTCGAGGGCATCCTGGTATATCTCCGCAGAATCCGCCTCCTCGATGCCGAGATAATACGCGACTCTGTCCTCCAGCTCCGGGATGAGAGTATCTTCTATATGCTGCTTCGTGTAAGCGAATGTAGTATGGAAACCTTCCGGCTGGACACCTATCGATGTCGACCTGACAACTTCGCACCCCTCGATCTCGATCACATTGACCTCGGCGAAGATATAGTTCGTACCCGCGCCGATAAAAACATCCCCGCGCTCTCCCGTGAAGAGATCGTTCGAGGATGTGCTGAACCTGTCGTTGAAGGACAAGCACGTCTCCGTCCTGTAATCGGATTTTGATGTAGTGCTTCTCGTTGCCTTGAACTTGTCTTCCTGCTGGATCTCTATCTCCTCGATAGTGCCCGCTCCCAATCCGATGAAGAAGGCCCTCTCGAGACCCCACTCGATATCGAGCTGCAGGCCGCCTCCTGTAGTGAAGGACCCGCCCAGCTGCAGATTCGCGCAGGAGGTATACCCTTCCTCGAGGTATGAGTACGAGTTGTCGCCCGGCGGATCACGCAGGATGTACTCCGGCTGTACCGAGCCAGTGAAAGTCACGAACTCGAACCCTTCCTGGGCGACATGTCCCGTTACCAGGACCCATTCGGATACCGGGTCCGCACTTTGTCCCACGGCAGAGGCGTGCGCCGTGATCGACTTCTGGTACGACCTGTTGACCCCCTCGACCATACGCCCCGAAATCAGGCTCGGCGTGGAGGCGAATGTCGTGTACTCCGCCACACCTTCGCTCACAGGTAATGTCACGGGGGTGTCGGACCGGTCGAATATCTCGTCGTATATCGTCACCGTACCTGTATCGAGGGGGCAGATGCCGCCGGAGCCATAGTCTTCGTTTACCTTTACCTGAAGTGTGACGTACTCGAACTGCTCGATCACCGGGAGCCCTGACGGCAGGGTGTCGCCGTCCACACTGAGTTGCGGGCAGACCGGCACATAATCCGCCAGTCCCTCTATCGTTACCACCAGGGGCGCCCTGTATATGAAATCGAGCATCGTATCGGTAACCGCGGTCAGGTCGATCTCGCGAACACCGAGGTCGTCGAAGAAATCGATGACGTCCTGGTCGTTCAGTTCCACAGGGATAGAAGAAGGCTCCACATCGGCGCTGACATGGTAGACCTGTGGCGGTAGCGATATCGAGTATGAAGCCGTTGCGGAATCAGCGGCCAGGGCCTCGACCATGCAGCCGGTACGGCTCTCGAACGTGATCGTCACATCGCCGACGTACCTGCCGCAGCCACCGCCCACGCTGCCGGACAGGGTGTGCAGGGTCGTGTTCGTGAAGTCCGCCGACATGTTCGAATCCACTATAAGCAGTGTGTCGGCGGGAAGGAATGTGTGGCCGTCCAGTGATGCCGATACGGTGTGCTCCCCGTTGCCCGCGGAGACAGCGTAAATACCGTTCTTGTCTGTCACGCCTGTCGGGCTCCCGTCGAGCAGGATCATTACGTCGCTCGCCGGACAGTCGGTTCCGGCAAACATTATCTGCCCCGAGACCGTGTAAGACGAGATCTCGACGAACGATATCTCGTTCACAACCGGGCTCTGTTCGCTCAGCACGACTGTCTTGAACGCAGGCTGGAACTGCCGTTCCCCTTCCGAGGGCCTCACATAGAGAGTATCCCCGTCCTCGAACTTCAGGTTGGTGTGGATATAGTTCCCCTCGATGTCGGTATCAGCGCTGATGTCTATCGGAGCCGCATCATCGGTCCAGTAGACGCCCTCACTCAGAACCCCGTACT
>DAOVNN010000016.1 GCA_030630165.1 Candidatus Krumholzibacteriota bacterium | reverse complement strand
GGGGCGGGGACAACTCGCCGTCGAATCTCAGATTATTATGCGGGAAACACAACAGGCTCGAGGCCGAGAGGGCCTACGGGAAGAAGCACATGGAGCGGTATGTCAAGGAGTCCAGGGAACGGTACCGCCTTAAAAGATCAAACAAGCGCCTGAGGGAACATGGGGAACAGTACAGTTATCTGACGAGCAGCGTTTTTATTGGCGATCAGACGAGTAGCGCTTTTATCGGACAAGCAGCATCTTTCCTGTGCGGAATTCGGTTCCTGCGGTGATACGATAGAAGTAGATTCCGCTGGCGGCACGCATACCGTAGTCATTCATCCCGTCCCAGGTCTTTTCGAAGGTCTCCTGCGAAACAGAACCCGACCAGAGATTCCTGACGATAGAACCGTTGGCAGCGTAAATCCGCACGCTGACTTTCCTGTCCATCACCGGTCCGTTGAAGGCAACTCTTATCGTAGTCACGGGATTGAACGGGTTAGGATAGTTACCGGCCGACGCGATAACTTCTCCGCCTTCGGGCACATCAGCAAGCACCACAGAACCGGCGAGAGAAAGCATGAAGTCCCTCAATCCAGCGACTTCAGCGGGCGCAACGAGGTTCGGATTCTCGATCGGACTGGAACAGGCGGCAAGTGTCCCGCCGAAAAGCACGCGGAAGTCCTCGGCGAAAACCTCGCTCGGTCTGTTCATATGTATCGCAGCCTCGCTGAACACCGGATTGTCGAGTATATCCCTGATGTAGAGATACTCCTCCCATCCTTCCGTATCCCAGTAGGGCATGTACGTCTTCTGAAAGCAGTGGCCGAACTCATGCGTGACGATACTCGCAACAGAAGCCGGTGAGATCTGCCAGACCCCGGGCGAGAGAAAGATCCGGCCGTTGGTCGATGTGCTGCGCATATAGTTGAGCCTGGGCATCGGGAGTATGTATACATCGGTGTGCATGTCCACTGTACGACCATCGATATCCATCTCCCTGAGTGCCTGCATTACGAGCTCCTCACTCATCGGCAGGAACTCGCCTGAGCCCTTGTTCACTATCAGCGGACTTGTGGTATCCTCTATCAGATAGTAGGATCCTCCGCCCTCTGGATAGAACACGAGGTTTCCGGATTCATCACGCCGGGTCATCTCTGAAAGTATGCCTTCAGGGGGATAAACAGTGACCGTTGAACCGTTACCCAGGGTATAGAATTGGGTAATATCCTCCGCTGCCAGCGTTCCCGGCACGGCGAAAAGAGGGGCGGCAAACGCCAGTGCAATGTAGATAACTACTCTATTTTTCAACAGGTTCTCCCTGTCACTATACAGGCCTGCGCACAAAGGCTGCAATTATCTCTACTTATGGGAATTGCAACTGGTGTTCCCCGTACCGTGATCCGAAGGACCGCTGCCCTCCGATCGAGCGTAAAAAGTCCCGGGATCACAGACAGATGCAAGTTGTGATTTGGGATTACCCGTTGTAAAGTAATGCCTTACTGGATTGAACAAGATTCGCGGAAGGCCCCGGAATCAATCTCGTAAATCACAAAAAGTCAGGCATCTGCAAGCAGAACGCATACTGAAAAGTGCTGAAAATGGGGATTTTTCCCTATTGATTCCGGTGTGTCAGACCCCATTTAACAGACTAACCGCTTTATTCACAATGGATTCGTATTCAGATTGGAATGGTGGTAAATTATCCGCAGAAGAAAAAGGCTCTGAGCATTCCATGCATCAGAACATGTATCAGAACGGATATCAGAAGTATTCTGGGATGAGAATCGAACGGGTCCTAGAACCTGTTTCGAGTGGCGATGTAATAGGTGGGCGCGTTATACTCGCTGAAGGCCACTTCCAGTCGGACAAGATCCTGGATCGGGGAAATTATCTCTACACCGAACCCGGCCGTCGAATGGAACCTCGAATGCGGTAGTCTGTCGAGCGAGCTCATCAGCGCACCGTTGTCGACGAAAGCGATAGTGTTGAGGGCTAGATCGAACTTGCCGATCAGTGGAATATCGAAAGCGTTAGGACCGTAAACATTTCTTCTCCACTGGATCGTGGAAAGCAGTCTTGTGGTGCCCCTCAGGTCGCTCTCGGGATGTCCTCGCAGGTCGTTCATCCCACCCATCCCCATCTGGTAGAACCACGGCAGATCTCCGTCCCGGTTATTGCCGGCAAAGGCGAAGATGAGAGAACCGAAGCTGCGCACGGGAAGATAAAAAGCGCTCGTCAGTGACATCAGAGAATATTGCTGTTTCATTCCATCGATGCTCGTATACCTGCGGACCGATACTCCGGCGAAAGTGCCACTGAACGGCGATAAGCGATTATCCCTGCTGTCGTACGTCAGCGTCAGCCCCGTGATGAGAAGAAGTTGCCTGACATATGTGCCGTCCTGGTTAGGAGGTTCATCGACGCCAAGTCTCGAGTGCCTGTTCTCGATCATGATGTCGGGCATGATCCAGACCTGGCGCAGAAGGCTGCTTGTCAGAGGGAATCCCATCGTCACACCGCCGCCGTGCTGTTCCTTGATGAAATCGGCCTTCTCGGGGACAGTCAGTTTCTGATGGGTGAACCCCTGAAAACTCAGTCTCATCCTGTAACTGCCGACCCAGGGCATGCTCCATGCGACGCCGGCGCCTTGCTCGTGCCCTCTCCTCTTGTCGAAGCTGGTGTAGAGTTCCTGTCCCGTCCCCCGGAAATTCCTGATCTTCCAGCGGACGCCGTAGCTTACGCCCTTTACCAGGTCATAATTAATTGAAGGCATGGGATACTTCATGAACAGATTGGGGCGCTCCGAGACTTTCACTATGATGTTGCAGTGTCCGATCGACGTCTCGTCGACAGTGATGTCGACCTCGGAGAAAAACCCGAGACCGCGAAGGTAGGAGTGGTCCCTGTAAAGAACGTCCTCGTCGAGATTCTCGCCTTCTTTCGTGGCCATCTCACGAGTGATCGTCCAGCGCTTTGTGTGAGTGTTTCCCTGGACAATGATCTCGTCGATAACGCAGCCCTTGAAGGGGCTGACCTCGATCTCGAGAGCTTCCCGGGAAGCATCTACCGCAGCGGTCCTCGATGCGAACGCGCCTCCCTCGGCAAGAGCCTCTCCGCCGCATACCACGGCCGCAATCATGGTCAGAGCAGGCAGTAGATATAGTTTACGGATAAAATTCTGCAATACCGGGGCGCTCCAGACTCCCGAATCTACGGGGGATTTTCGATGAGGTCTCCCCGTATGATAACAATTCTAAGGAAAATAGTAAAGCGCTAACCCGGGATCACTCCTTGTCCGGAGCCGGCCATTCGGGTGCATCGGGCTCATCGGACGTGCCGGTCACGTCGCGTTCGACGGGGACCGCCGGTGCATCAGGCAGCTCGGGCACCTCGGGTCTCTGCTCGAGAGGCAGAGTGCCGGCCTTGGAGATGATCAGGGCTCCGGAGCCAAGAGTCACCGCGAGGAAACTGAAGAACACCGCAATCGTCTTCAGCAGGATCTGTATCGGCACCAGGAACGGTACGACCCACATCATGGCGGCTATGAAACCGGGTAATGTGATCACGAACAGTCCCATGAAGCCGCAGAGGAACGTAGACGCTCCGTTCGGACCGAACTTCTGACAGAGAAGCCTGCCCAGCGCGAGAGCGCTGACGAAGTATCCGAGCAGCAGCAGTGCTCCATATGAGAGCACAAGCAGAAGAGCCACCGGTATCCCGATGATCGTGATGCTGAGGACCACCCCGAGGATGAGCACCACTACGGAACCGACCAGCAGCACAAGGATCCCAACGCCGAGCGACTTGAAGAAGGATCCGAACACATGATCGGAGGAGATCTTCATTCGATCGGGCAGGAAATAGATAATCATGAGGAGCAGAAGGGTGAAGATGACGAACTTGACCACCCTGGTGATCACTCCCCACAGGTTTCCGGTATCATAAGAAAGGAACGGCACGCGGATGTTCGGAGCGCCGCCGGCAACATTGACCGTCTCACCCCGGATATGGGGATTGTTATATTCAGTCAGTTCACCCATTACGGTGACCACGTCACCGTTGATGACAGCGGTGCCGTGCAGCTCGGTATCTCCGAAGACATTGACCACGTTGCCACGGACCTTGCCCTCGACGATGACATCGCCTGCGATACAGACGACATCGCCCTGCACCAGCTCATATTTGCCGATATGTATGTCCTTGCCGAAACGAACGATATCCTTCCCTCTGACCTTGACATAAGCCCTGTCGTCGTCCTCGAGGAGCATCACGGCAATGGATTCGGGCAGACCTTGGAGAAGTTCGAGGTCATATTCGAGATCTTCGAGGGCGCGACCCAGTTCCTGAGCCTCGAGCTCGAGGATCACTCTTTCCTCTCCGTCCCTGACTCCCACCTTTATGCCCTCGTCGGAAATCGATATCTTCACCGACTCTTTCCTAGCTTTCCTGGCGGATGCTGCTCTGGTCGCTGTCTTTGAGGAGGACTCTGCCTCACGTTCGGACTCCGCGGCCTTTTTCGCTTTGGTCGTATCAGCGGAATCAGTCGCTTCCTTTTCCTGGGCCACAGTCACGACCTTGAACGGACTGTGGGAATCGCTGGTCCTGGTGCTGGTCCTGGTGCCGGTCAGACCCGACGAGACCAGGAGAAACGAGCAGATAAATACAGCGGCCTTCGCTAATACCGCGCTAAATAATGCTGACATGAGTCTCTCCCTTGCTCCAGACGATACGCGTCGCCCTTACTATCAGGACAACCAAAACGACTGTCAACAGCCCCACTATCACGAGATAAGACAGCTGGATGCCTGACACCTGTTTCTCAAAGGTCTCGAGCAGGATCCTGCCCGCGAGCCTGTAGTTCGTAGATGTCGCGAGATAATTTCTTATTACCGAAGGATCCTCGATGATCCGTCTTGCTATATACAGTCCCGAACCGACGAATGTGGCGGACCTGCCCGCTGCCGCCGCTATCATCCATATCATCGGCGTATATACAGCGATGAACAGCCCGAACACGGCTGCGATCCCGCTGGCAACCCTGGCGGGGAACGGGAGCCTGTCCCATCCACCTCTGACCACCGCACCAGCGCGGCTGAGCGCACTCTTTCTGTACCGGGCCACATCGACCCTGGCCATCACCCCGGCGTCAAATCCCGGAGACGGCTCGACGAGAGGTATCTCGTCGAGGGCCCCGAACACCGCGGCGAACTGCATGTCGAGTTCCATGCAGGAATGGCAGGACGCAAGGTGACTCTCGTACTCCGCCCTTTCGGCGGCGCCAAGCTCACCGTCGTGATATTTCTGGATCAGCATCTCGAAATGCCGGCAGTTCATCATCTACTCCTCGGGCTCCTCAACAGTAATGTCGCCGCTGGCCGTCTCGAGGAAGACCTTCGCGCGGCCGCCCCTCACAATACCCGTTATCCTGTTCCTGTTCACCTTGGTCACGGTGATCGGCAGGCGTGCATTGATCTCTCCGGAAGTCGTAGCGGCCTTCAGCACGAATCCGTCTTCCATTATCTCGAGGAAACGCAGGATCACGTTTCCGCTGGACGCAGTTATGTTGTAGTCGACAAGAGCCACAGGCGCTACACGGAAGTTGAGATCGCCGCTCGCCGCGGAAGCCTCAACGGCGCCCCGCACATCGACAAATCTCGCCGAGCCGCTGATTCCCTCATATGTAACAGCGCCGACATCGTCGACGACCGAATCACCGGTGTAAGAATTAAGCTCGAGAGAGCCTCCTATGGAGGTGATCTCCACATCGCCTGTCGCGACGCTGATCTCGGCGTCGCCCCCGATGTTCCTCACGACGATATCGCCTGCCGCGCTGCCCAGTGAAACAGAGCCACCGACATCTCCGACCTCGATGTCGCCGCTGGCAACTTGAGCTTCCAGGTCGCCGCCGATATCCCTGATGATCAGATCACCACTGGCCGAGGACACCTCGACATCAGACATCATGTGTCCGATCTCGACGTCGCCGCTGGCGGAGGCAGCCTGAACAGACATGCCGGCGGGAACTGTGAGCGTCAGAGAGATACTCATCGACTGACCCCGCTCGACAAAGAAGGAAAATATGCTCTTCTTGACCTTGCCCTTCTTGGGATATCTCGTCTCTATCTTGATCAGGTCCCCTGGCCTGGTGACCACGACGCCCATGCTTTCCGCTATCTTTTTCGCCGCCTCCTCGTCATCGGCCCTTACGACCTTGACGAGCTTTAGCTCGATTGTTTCCCTTCCCTCTTCGCCCATGACTATGATGTCGCCGCTCAGACTTTCGATGACAAGCCGCTTCGCGTCTTCCACGGAGATCGATTTGGAGATGACCTCCTCATGCTTGTAACTGGCGCCTTCGACTGCGATAGCTGCGAACAGTATCGCGGTGATCACTGCCGCGCGCATGGATATTGCCGCTTTTCCGTTCGGTGTACGCTTCATGGCAGATCAACTCCTGTAGTGCCGGTCTCATCCAGCACCCCTCTGTCCGAAAAAAATCCCTTAATAAGGTTCCTGGCTCTGTGTATACGTGCCTTGACCGTGCCGAGAGGTATCCCGAGGTTGTCCGAGATCTCCTCATAGGAAAGCTGCTCCTGGTGCCGGAGGATCACAATGATCCTGTAATGTTCCGGCAGGGTACTTACAGCTTCTTCCAGCACTGCCATCATCTCCCTTGTCTGAAGCTCTCTCTCCGGATCGCCGGTACCGGATGCGATCTGACGGGGCATGTCGCCCTCTTCGCCGGATACAGGCTCGTCCAGAGAGACGATACCTTTTCTGCGCTTGCGGATAAAATCGATGCACAGATTCGAAGTGATCCTGTACAACCAGCTCGAAAAAGGGTACGAAGGATTGTACCTGTCGAGCACGTTGAACGTCCGGATAAAGACTTCCTGTGCGAGGTCTTCGGCATCCGTTTCGTTCCTGACCATCCGCATACAGATGCTGTAGACCGGTCTCCTGTATTTTGCGAGAAGTTCTTCAAAAGCCTTCTCATCTCCTCTCAGGCATCTCTTGACCAGTTGTGCGTCTTCTCGACTCACTGTCTACACCTTGACTACGGACATGGCTAAAAAAATGTTTCACCCGGTGTTGAATCATTTTAATAATTATTCCTGACTTCTCAGACCGGGTCGCATGAAGTCGCGCGAAGAATAACAGCAAGACAAGCGACGATAAAAGTCAATTCTTGTAAAGTATCTCCCTGGAAAAGGTTCCGGGTTCCGGGACGGGCATATCGCGGGAGAATTTTTCTTGACACCCCGCCACTGCCGGGAATAGAATCCCGCTTGTTCGGGCGTGTGCCTTAGCTGTTGTCATTGTGTCACTTATCCCTGGGAGGGGAACCTGATGACCGGCATCGAATTCATATTCGCCAGGGAAGTCCTTGATTCGCGGGGTAATCCCACTGTAGAGGTCGAGGCCCTGCTGGAAAGCGGAGCGTTCGGAAGTGTCATTGTCCCTTCGGGTGCATCGACGGGTGAGCATGAGGCCGTCGAACTGCGCGACGGGGATGCAGAGAGATATGGCGGCAAGGGAGTGCTCAAGGCCGTTGAGAACGTCAATGAGATCATAGCGCCGGAGATCATGGACCTCGACGCACTTGACCAGGTCTTTATAGACCGGGTCCTGCGCGAGATAGACGGAACGCCTGACAAGGGTAAACTCGGAGCGAACGCGATCCTCGGCGTGTCACTCGCCGTAGCGAAAGCGGCGTCCGAAGCCCTCGGCATTCCCCTGTACCAGCATATCGGCGGGATCGGGGCGCGGGTCCTCCCCGTCCCGATGATGAACGTCCTCAACGGCGGCAAGCACGCCGACAACAATGTCGATATACAGGAATTCATGATCGTTCCCGTGGGAGCGCCTAACCTTACCGAGGCGGTGCGCTACGGATCCGAGGTATTTCACTCGCTCAAAAAGATACTGTCTGAAAAGGGATACGCTACCTCCGTCGGAGATGAAGGAGGTTTCGCCCCGGATCTGAAATCGAACAGGGAAGCGCTCGAGGTAATCGTCTCCGCCATCGAGAAGGCAGGCTACGTACCCGGCGAGGATATCGCCCTGGCGCTCGATCCAGCCGCAAGCGAATTCATGTCCGGCAACGATTACAAACTCGAGGCAGAGGGGAAAACGCTCGATTCAGCGGGCATGGTTGATTTCTATGAAAAGCTCGTCGATGATTTCCCGATCCTTTCGATCGAGGACGGGCACGGAGAGGACGACTGGGACGGATGGAAGCTGATGACCGACCGGCTCGGCGGCCGAATCCAGATCGTCGGAGACGACCTCTTCGTGACGAATACCGAACGCCTCGCGCGGGGAATCAACGAAGGTGTCGCAAATTCGATATTGATAAAGCTCAATCAGATAGGTACGCTCACCGAGACACTGGACGCGATCGAGATGGCAAAGAGGGCCGGATACACTTCTGTGATCTCACACAGGTCGGGTGAGAGCGAAGATGTGACGATAGCTCACGTGGCGGTCGCGGTCGGTTCCGGCCAGATCAAGACCGGATCCCTGTCACGAACCGACAGGGTAGCAAAATACAATGAGCTCATGAGAATAGAAGAAGAGCTCGGGGAAATAGCCGAATGGCCCGGGCGCGCGGCACTCGAGATGGCACGCAGATAGAAGGATGACATGAAGAGTCTCTGGGGACAGGGTGATAAATATCTGAGGATCCACCGGTCAGCTATCGATGTCAGCCCGGGTGTGGCCAGGATCCTGGTGATAGGCCTTATCGTACTGGTCGCCGCGATCTTCGTCGCCGGAGACGTGGGCCTGTGGAATCTCTGGCACGCGCAGAAGACACTCGGTGTCGTCGAAAGCGATATCAGCTCCCTTCAGAACGACATCTTCTATCTGCGAAGAAGCATCGGCGACCTGGAGAGCGATCCGTTCGCTGTTGAGAAAGTCGCCAGGGAAAAATACGGATACATGAAGCCCGGTGAGAGAGTATACCGGATAATCACCCTCCCCCCTGTCGATAAAAACGGCCGCCTGGTACCGACCGTGCTTGACAACAGGGACGCGACACCATAATATTCAGCAGGAAATGATGCGGGGTGGAGCAGTCCGGTAGCTCGTTGGGCTCATAACCCAAAGGTCGCTGGTTCAAATCCAGCCCCCGCTACCAATAGAAAACGGTCCAGATGACAGTCTGGACCGTTTTTTTTATCATTTTACAAGCAGCATCTTGACCGACGACTCCGCTGCCCCGCTCCTGACACGGCAGAAATAGATCCCGTTCGCGGCCTGTCCGCCGGCATCGGTCTTCCCGTCCCAGATGACCGAGTTCTGCCCGGTACCATCCACTGCGGCGTTCAATCTCCTCACAAGCCTTCCCCTTATATCGAATATCTCCACTTCCGCCGCATCCGTTCTCCGCGACATGTACTCTCCGATTCCACTCATAGTGGATGACACCGCCTCGAAACGGATCTCGGTGCTGCCGGAGAAAGGGTTGGGATGGACCGAGATCACAGGGGGAGCTGCGGGGACTCCGCTCCCGTCATTCTCCGTCCCCGTAACGGGATCGACAATACCGAGGTACCATTCCCTCGCGGCAGCTGACTCAGAGAAGAAGCGGATAGAATCTTCCGGATTTTGCCACTCCCCCTTTTCGTGTGCGAGGTCGATCAACGAATCGATCTGTTCGGAAAAATATTCTGCCGATTCACTCCTGTGGACGGGCTCGTCGTTCACACGGAAGTAGACCGGACCGGTGTGGGCAAACAGTTCATCGCCGATCGTGGCCCATTCCCCCGCCGGCCCCCGTGCTACCGCAGCCACCCAGCAGCTCTCATAGATGTAGAACTTGCTCCTGTCCGATACCCGCATCGGTGTGCTTCCACGGGGATACAGGACATCGACCGTCAGGCCGTTCATGATTATATCGACCCTCTCGAGAGGAAACGCGCAATCCACCGTGACATCCAGGGTGACCATGAAAGCATCGCCGAATAGAGCGATACTGTCTCCGATCCCCGATGTTCCCTGCAAACTGAATTCGGTGAACAGCGGCCCGTTCGTCACAAAGGTCCTGCCTGCTGCGAGGCCGCCGAGCCACTGGTAGATATCCGGGGTTCCGCCTTCGTGTTTTACATAGACTCGGAATCCCCCTATCGGCGCATCATAGAGTCTGTTGACCGCGGCATCGCTGCCGGCGGAGGGCGGCACCTTGAATCCGCAGTCGAGCAGCCTGTACCACAGGTCCAGCGCAATCCCTCCGTCGATGTTCGAATAGCTCATAACATCGAGCGCGTCGACCTTACCCTTTATCACATCGATCGGCAATTCCCTGCTCAGCCCCGATCCCGGCCATTCTTCGACCTGGTTGAAATCGCTTGAACATGTTGGATGCGCATATATCATCAAGGGGCCATCCTGGGAATGTACCGAGTCGGCGACATCCATCAGCAGAGTGCCCCACTCTGTGCTGTACGGCACTATGAGGCGTTTCATGCCGGGCAGAGTGCAGTGACCGTATACGAAGCTTCGCAGCTCCTCCGACATGTATACTGTACAATCCGCGGTGCTGGCAATATCGGGCAAACCGGTAAAATGAAACCCGTTGTCGAGGCAGTTGACGAACTGGAGATCCTCCGCAATGCCCATCCAGTGCGCATCGGACGGATCGAGGTCGTAAAGACCACCGATGTGGGCTATGTGGACATGCGTATCGCCGCTGTACCAGCCGGCCTGCCTCATGTCTGTCAGCCTTTCCAGAACAACGGCAACGGTCGTGTCCGACCGGATCGCGAGCGTATCGTTGTATGTATAGTACTCTGGTCCCCTGGCGATCCTGACGATCGTCGGTCCTTCCGGGACCGACAGCGCGAATTCCCCGTCGCAGTAGAAATACCCGTCTCCGTATGTGTGGTAAAGTGATGTGAAAATGTAAGGGTACCTGCTCTGACCGAGGCTGTCGATGACGCAGCACCTGGCGGACATTCGCTCCCCGCTGCCGGCATCCGTGACAACTACGGTCATGACCGCCGCTTCGACGACCTGTACCAATATTGAGAGCAGTATCAGCGCGAACGCCAAAGATAAAAGCCGGGAGCAGCGCCCCCGGCTTTCAGTTGCTATATCTGAAATGTCAGACTGTTGATCCGTCCGAGAGTCCATCCTCTACTCTCCCGTCAGACCCCACTCCTCGAAAACAACGTCGGCGATAGAATCGACCGCCGTGTGTCTGAAGAACCACATCGGAAGCCCGAAGTGCACACTCCTTGCCCCTATGGCCGGCGGGGCTGCCCCTTCGGGTGTCACGCCGGAATACTTGTCTATCCATATGGAAACTGTTGCCATGTCAAGAGGCGATCTCGTGTTGCGCGCCCTCATCCTGTACATCGGATGGAAGCACTTCTGCTGATTTATCCCGCTCGTCTCGACCCAGTATGCGGGATCATAGGCTTCAACGTAGTAGAATCCCCTGACCCTCGGATCGAAGAACATACCAGGCTGGGTTACATCCTCATTTAGAGTGAGACTTTCGGGCAGCCCTGGATACTTTGCTGTTATCGTATCGTCGGGATCAATGACACATCTGCTGAGTGCGTCCTGCGCGAGCCTCCGCACCGGCATCTCTCCACCGGTCCGGAACGTACCGATGATCTTGTCGACCACGGAGATGCAGAAATCTCTGTGCCCCATGCAGTTCACGCCGCTCGTATCCGACTGATTGGCCGTCATATCGAACTTGAAGGTAGAAGGGAACTCGGGAGGCCGTATGAATATCACTGACAGTCCTCCTGCCGCGAGATCCGATCTTCCGTTGGTCCAGAGATGCCCCCCCCTCAACAGAAATAGAGACATGTAGTTGATAAGAACGGTTGTACTCTCCCCGATCATCGATTCAGGAGTAAACTCGATCACCTGCTGGAGAGCCCCTTGCCGAGAGTTGCCGTAGGTCCAGATGATGTTCTGGTACTTGCCGATGATCCTCATCTCAGGCGGCAGAAAGTTGTGACCGCGGCAGTCGTAGACATCCCTCGTATCTATAAACTGAGGATTCTTCGAGCAGATATCCAACCAGAAGAGGTCGTGCGTCTCCTCGTCGGGCAGCATCATGTTTGGAAGGATGGCATCTCCCAGGGCCCAGTCATCGACCCACAGGAGCGTCCTCTCCATCGAGAATGGAATGATCTCGATCTGGATCCTGCCGAGCGTGATCTTGCTGCCGTTGTCGACAGCTTCCACATAAAATGTGTGTATGCCGCTGTACCAGGTCCTCGGAGGAGCGCATTTGATAAAAGGACTCGGAGCGACGGCCCACTGGGTCGGGTCGTCGAGCTGCTGTATATCCCACCCGTACCTGTAGCTCCTTATCTCTCCGCCGTAACTGCTCGCGTCTGCCGTCCAGCAGAAATTCAGATCGATACCGGGCGGTAACTCGACCTGCACCGGGTTGAGGTCCGCTCCGATGAACTTGAATCCTCCCAGGTACGGCTCGGTAATAGTCAGCAGCGGTCCCGCCTTCGGAGAGACGAGGAACTGCCTGACATTCTGGTCCTTCTTGAATACCGCCGTCACGGCCCCGGCTTCGTCCTTCGCCTGGACAGCGAATATATGCGAGAGGTTCATCTCGAGGATCTCGTCATCGCCGAGGATCGTCGAAGTACCCGAATCCCCCTCGGCCCTGTACCAGATCCACGGGCCCCAGAACGGCTCGTACCACGCCGGATTCTGGTTAAGGTCGAGTATTATATTGAATGTCGGATCGTAGTAGCCATCATGATCCACCACCTTCGACCAGAGGATCCTGATAGAGTCAGGCTGCTGATAGTTCGAGGGACTGTCGATCGGATCCCGTCCCTCCCACCTGAAGGTGATGACATTGCTGTACGTTCTGACCGTGCCCTCAGGGTGAGTTATCTGAACGAACGGCGCGAGCGTCCATGCGGTAAATGACCTCGATACGACATTGGATCGCATGCCTCGCGTATCGACTCCACGGATGAAGAATGTATGCGTCTTGTCGTATTTCGTATAGAGATCGTTAGGTTCGTAAGGCCTCGCGTTCTCATTGGCTGTAACCCTGATCACACTGTCGTAGGAGGATGTGACATACCATTTATCGAGCCCGGTAGTGTCCGCCGGATCGAATCCGATCGGATCGCCGTCGACCACAACGAATTCGAAATGATCTATCTCGCCGTCCGGATCCCACCCGCCCCAGTAGAAGTGTACCTGGTAGCTGGTCGTGTCTCCTTCGACCGGTCCGCTGGACAGCCAGACCTCGGGAGGTTTGTTTGTCTCCTCGATTCCTGTGTATACGTTGTTGGAGCAGCCCGCAGAAAGAGCGATGAGCCCTATGACTGCCACGGCCGCGAGATAGAGAAATCTCTTTCTTACCACTTATCGCTCCCACCTGTGGGGTCTGTACCGGGTGGTCTATGCTTCATTCTCCGCCCGGTCCGGATAATCCCCGGCGCTGAGACGAGCCTTCATCACTCTGTTAATATAAAATCAATACCTTGCCCGGTCAACCGCCGATAAGGCATCACGGGTAATATTCTTTCATCCCCCCTCCTTGACGACAAGCGGATTCAGAGGTAGAATTTAAGCGGAAAGCGGCTCAATATTCTAGGACAACCCGGAAGAGTGATCCCATTAGTATCGGGGGGATTGCCATGATAGGCAGGTCACTCGGACACTATCGTATTGTCGAAAAGATCGGCGAAGGTGGTATGGCCGAGGTGTTCAAGTCCCAGGATGAACACCTGGAACGCGATGTCGCTGTCAAGATCCTCAGGTCGAGAAGCATTCCTGACGAAGCCACGCGAAAGCGTTTTCGGAAGGAAGCGATCGCTCTCTCGAAACTCAACCATCCTAATATCGCGACTATATATGATTTTGACACTCAGGACGGAATCGACTTCATTGCAATGGAATACATCGCCGGTGAGACTTTGTCGGAAACGGAGTCAGGGACCGGGATCGACATCGACAGGGCGGTCGAGTTCGGGATCCAGCTGGCCCGCGGGCTCGGTGCAGCTCACGAACAGGGCTTTATCCACAGGGACCTCAAGCCGGGCAATATCAAGATCACGCCCAGGGGCATACTGAAGATCCTTGATTTTGGACTGGCAAAATTTTTCCAGCATCACGACGACCAGACGGCCAGGGACTCTCTGAAGATGGCTGCCGGAATAGCCGGCACTCCTTCATACATGAGTCCCGAACAGCTCTGCGGCGATACACTGAGCCCCGCAAGCGACCTTTTCGGAGCGGGAATCGTTCTGTACGAGATGCTGACCGGAAAAAATCCCTTTGAAGACGTCCATTCACAATCAGTATCTTATAATGTGCTCCATGCGGAACCTTCCCCACCTTCCGGGCTGCGCGGAGGTATACCGCCCGAACTGGACAAGATAGTGATGCATCTCCTCGAGAAAAAACCAAAGAACCGGTACGCTTCGGCCAGGCACCTCGAGCAGGCCCTCTCCTCACTGAGGACCGCATACAGGACCAGGGGGACAGCTCCACGGCGAAACAGGATCTTACGCTGGTTCGGATTCTCGGCGCAATCACCGTGATAATACTCGCGATCTGCCCTCTCCGGTAAGGTCCAGGATTCCCCATTCCTGAAACACGACATCTGCAATGCTGTCTACCGCTGCATGATCAAAAAACCACAGAGGCAGGCCGAAATGAATGCTTCTCGCGGGAATAACACCGCCAGGCAATCCCTCTGCCGGAATATCCTTGAACTTGTCTATCCAGACAGCAACGACAACGTTATCGAGCGCTGATAGCGTGCTGCGCGATCTCATCCTGTAAATGGGGTGGAAACAGGGCAGAGACGATGTAGATTTTATTTCCAGCCAGTACTCTGGATCATATGCTTCCACGTAGTAGAATCCTCTGATCATCGGATCGAAGAACATGCCCGGCTGTGTCACATGTTCTGACAATTCGATTAGTCGAGGCAACCCTGCGCTTGCGGGATCGGTGGCTTCCTCACCATCTATGAAGATACACCTCAAAGCATCTCTTTCCAGCATTCTGGGAGGAATGTCCGGTGATATCTTGAATGCTCCGATTACTTTATCGACAAAGGAAATACAATAATCCCTGTATCCCATGCAGTCCGCACCACTCGTGTCGTCTGGCACCGATGGTGGTGCCATGTCGTATTTAAAACTGGCGGGGAACGACGGGGAGAGGACGTCAGGATCATTGTAGAACATCACAGAAAGTCCTCCGGCCACATGATCGGCTCTTCCTTCTGTCCACAGATGTCCTCCTCGAGCGAGAAATATTTTAAGATAATTGACCGGCATCTTTGTATGGAAACCAATCCGGCATTCGGGCCAATGCATTACGACCTGCGCGAGTGATCCGGATAAGGAATTACCGTAAATCCATATGACGTTTCTATATCTGCCTATAACTCCCATTTCCGGCGGAATATTATTGTGCTCAGAACAGTCATATGTGTCTCTTGCAGGTTCGAACCCTTCAGCTCTCGAACATAATTCGGACCAGTATCTGTCATGTGATTGCTCATCCGGCAGCATCAAGGTGGAAGTGGGATTATCTAAAGCTTTCCAGTCATCCACCAAGAGCAGATTTCGATCCATCTGAAAGGGAATGATCTCGACCTGGATCCTGGCCAGCGTGGTCTTGCTGCCATTGTCACAGGTTTCCACAAAGAATGTGTGAATTCCACTATGCCAGGTCTTCGAAGGCGCACTGATATGGTAAGGACTGGGCTCTACACTCCATTGAGCGGAGTCATCCATCTGCTGAATATCCCAACCGTACCTGTAGCTTGAGATCTCTCCACCGTATGCGCTGGCATCAGCATACCAGTGGAAATTGAGATCTACACCCGGCGGCAGTTCCATTATCATTGGAGACATCTCCATCCCAAGGAACTTGAATACTCCAATATACTTGTCCGCAACAGTCAAATTGGGACCTACAATGGAAGAAACCCGGTATGTTCTTGCATTGTCACCCTCCCTGAAGACTGCAGTAACTGCGTTGGCCTCATCTTTTGCCTGAACGGCAAAGAGATACTGGGGTCCGTATTCCAGAATCTCGTCATCGCCGATAACCGTGGAAATACCCGAATCACCGGGGGCGCGATAACCCATCCAGGGACTCCAGCTATCCTCGAACCTTTCAGGATCCGAATTCAAATCGGCTATACCTGTCGAGCTGGATATCTCCAACGAGAGGAACCGGATAGAATCAGGAGGATACGTTTCCGCTCCGGGGTCAACGACAGGATCATATCCTTCCCATCTGAAGGTTATGATAGTGCTGTAGTACCGGTTGTTCCCTGCGGGATGGGTGATTTCGACGAATGGCGCCAACGTCCAGGCCGTAAATGATCTCGTGACTACTTCCGACCGTTTGCCTTCCAGATCAACACTCCGGATAAACAAGGTATGCGTCTTGTCATATCTCGTAAAAAATTCGCTGTCTTTATATGGACTGGGGTTAGAATCGGCGGAAAACGCTATAACACTGTCATGTCTTTCTGTACGGCTCCAGGAGTCTACACCCGTTGTATCATCAGGATCGAAACCGAAGGGATCACCGTCAGCAATGACTAATTCATACCAGGCCACTTCGCCGTCAGGATCCCAGCCGCTCCAGTAGAAATGTATTTTGTAGAAGAGCGTATCACCCTCGACCGGTCCGCTCGTCAACCATATTTCGGGAGGTTCGTTCATCTTCTCTGGACCGGTGAAGGTGCCGCTGGTGCAGGCAGAAAGGACCAATGATAAATACACGAGCAGATGAACGATGCGGCGAGAACATCCCATAGCCACCATGGTGCAAACCCTGCGGATGCCGATCACATAAGTGACATATATCCACTTCGGTCTACATGAAGAGATAAATCATATATCAATAAATATTTACCACTCCTCGAGTTTATTATAAATACACCAAAACCGTCAACAATTCATGACATCAGGGCTTTCCGGATTACTCGATTCCCCCTCGCGCCTTCTCGATACCTGACCAGATATCAGCTACGACGTCGCGGTGGACCACGTACATCAGCATTTTGAGCTTGATGTAGTCCGCCCTGTAGAAGAGGTAGCCATGGAACTTCCCGCTCCTCGCCGCTCGTGACGAGTCCTTGATCAGGTACCAGTCCCTCCCCTTTACCTTTTTATACGCCAGCACGTGTATGAGGTGGTCGTCATGCGTGGTCCTGTTGTAGAACCTCAGCTCGCGCGAGTCCTGGTCGATGTAGTCACGCGGTATGTCGAAGCTCGGGACCACGGCGGCATCTTCCACGCCGTAGTAACCCGGCTCTGAGACGTCGCC
>DAOVNN010000122.1 GCA_030630165.1 Candidatus Krumholzibacteriota bacterium | reverse complement strand
TGTGCACGCTGAATCTCGCGGCTCCTGTTTCGGCAACAGTCTCACCGAGATCGATCACGGGCCCGTCCACGACCTCGTTTCCGTAGCTGTCGGATATGATCCTCGCCTTCGGGAGCCTGCCTTCTGTACCGATCTCGATTACAAGCGCCCTCTCCCCGCTCTCCAGTACCAGCACACTTCCTATCGGCACGTTCCCCATCACACCGAGGAAGATGTCGAAATACCCGGGATGAAATTCCGTGCCCCTGCCCCTCTCCATCAATTTCAAAGCCTCGAACGGGCTTATCTGCTTCCTGTAGGGGCGCCTCGTTGTCAATGCGTCGTAGGTATCGGCTATTCTCACAATGTTGCTCGCTTCGAGACATTCTTCACCCTGCTTCGGCATGGGATAGCCTTTCATGTCGTGTCGCATGTGATGCTCATACGCGACACGCCTTGTCAGTATATCCATCCCCTCTTCACGCAGGATCTTCTCACCTTCAATGGGGTGACGTTTCACTTTCTGCCACTCGGAAGGAGTCAGCCTTCCGGCTTTGTGTATTATCTCGCGCGATACGTAGAGTTTTCCGATATCGTGCATGATCGCCGCCGTGCCGATCCTGCCAAGTTCATCATCGCTGTATCCGAGACGCCTCGCGATGGCAGCCGAGATAACGGCTACATTCACCGAGTGATCGAAGGTGTAATCGTCATATTCCTTGAGGGATTTCAGAAGGAGGAAGATCGTGCTGTTGCCGCCCTCACGTTCGAACGTCCTGATGATAGTCCTTCCCGCCCTTCCACTCTCATCCGCACTGATCTTGGCCAGTTTGCGAAGCACCCCGCTGATCATCCTGGATGCAGCACTTTCTCCTGCCGACTCCTGAGCGGTCCCTTCCTCGATCTCTCTTTTCCTGGCCGACACCGGGACAAGATCCCTCGAGACGGGCTGATCCACGGTGCAGCCGGCATGCCTGATCCTGATATTCTCTATCCTGCGCCAGATCGCCGGCAGATCTATCGAGGTGTCGCGCCTGACACTCGCCCCTGCTATCTGTACAAAGGCGAGGACCTCGTCCGACTTCGTTCCGGCAAGAAACTCGATCTCTCCGATAGAGAGCCCGTCCAGAGCCCTCCTGAGGAAATGAACCGAGTTGTCATTTGTATCGTTGATATCTACTTCGAAATTGAGCAGCCTTACAGTTCCGTCCTTCACCCTGAGGACGACAGATGCCCTGCTGTCGATGAGTGCATCGAGCGACTCCATGAATGCAGTGAGGGCGTTTTTGACAGACGGATGCGTATCGGGAAAGAGGTTCCTCTGCATCAGGAGCCGGGCGAGGGTATGGACCATGGATTCAAGCTTCCTGAACCCCGCCGGAAGCGTTTCGAGCAACGTCTCTGTCATCTGACAGCACCTCTGAACAATAAAAACGTACTATTCCAATGAATAAGAAGCAATTATCGTTCCTCGGACAGCCCGGATGACAGCCTCTCTCCACAGCAGGCGAGCTTGACCTCTAACACGCTGTGATATAATATGTAATGTGTCTGAGCATCCTCCCGCGGAGGTATACTGTTGACCAGACCTTTTCTCTCCCTGGCACTGGCGGTCATGCTCCTGGCCGCCTCATGCAGTGGAATGCATCCACCCACCCTGAAAGCCGATTTTATCGATTCGTGTGACTATGCCCTTAAGGAATGCTCTGCTGACACCATAAAGGCCCTGGAAATGGCCCTGAGGACGGAACAGGCGGATCCGGAACTGTTCAGGAGACTCGCCGTCTGCCTGCGTGCCGTCGGGACTCCCGAATCGAGACTCAGGTCGATGCAGGCTATCGACAGAGCTCTCGAACTGGATCCCGACAATCCCTCCTATCATGTCGAGAGAGGGTTGACCCTTTATGCGAGACAGTTTATCGGATCAGCATGCGGTTCTCTGGACCGGGCTATCGAACTCGACCCTGGCTGCTTTCATGCGTGGTATCACAAGGGAAGGATCGAGAAAGACCTCTACCTTAAAAACATGTGTTCGGAAACAGACCTTGACGACGCTATCAGGTGTTTCAGCAGAGCAAACAACATATACGGACGTCACGAGGAAACGCTTTTCAACCTGGGGCTGCTTCAGTACCTGCGGCAGCGGCATGATGTCTGCGCACGCAGCGCCCGGTCAGGCACGGAATATTTTCCCGAAGAATACAGGTTCAGGCTCCTCTCGGCATGCGTCGCCCTGGAGAGGAATAGATTCGAGGCCGCCGCCGCGGAATTCGACTCAGCTCTGGCACTGATGGACACCGAAACGAGGTATATGTATGAAGACCTCACCCTTCTTCTGCCGATGGACGAAAGGACCGGTTACTGGAATCTTGACGAGAGGAACCGTGCCGAGTTCAACCGGAAGTTCTGGATAATGAATGATCCTACACCTGCCAGCAGCCGTAACGAGAGGCTGCTCGAGCATTACAGGAGGATCTTCCTGACCGCCGCACTTCTGACAAACGACAGGCTCGGTCTCGAAGGGGTCGAATCGGCCAGGGGCAGAGCGCTCGTGAGATACGGGCTGCCGCCTGTCCTGCTCTTCAAACTGGGCTCGGGTCTGGATGGACCTTTCGTGGTCTGGTCCTATATTCACGGCGACAAGCTGTTTCTTCTCTACTTCCAGGACGAGTTCCTCAACGGCAACTATCACATTCCGATCGACCCCGGATTCTACGACTATGCGATGATAACGGAAGGCATATTGCAGAGCATCCCCCAGATGTATACCTTCCCCGTTAAATATGCACATATTCCTGTCGGCGTCGAAAACGTTCAATTCAGGGGGACAGAAAATGAAACTCGTGTGGATTTCGCGGTGGCTCTTCCAGACTCGGCACTCGACTTCAGAGACGGTTCGTACGAGATGGATTTCATCCTCTTCGACAACGACTGGAACGTTTTTCTTACAGAGAAGCTCGTGTTCGATCCGGCTGAGCTGCAGGGTTTCGAGAAATCCTCAGCCGGCTGGCGGGTCCTGCCGTTCGCTCTGGACCTGCCCCCGCTTCAGCTTGAGAGCAGCTTTGCCCTTGAGATCACCGGCGGAAAACCACCGGGAAGGGCCGTCTACAGGAGCGCTCTTACGATCCATGATCTCAGCGGCAGCCGTCTCTCACTGAGCGGCATACGCCTGTCCCTGAGGGATAAAGAGGGTAATTGCACACGGCAGACAGACCCACTCCCCTCCTACGAAGCGGGAGCATCACTCTGTGTCTCGTACGAGATCTACAATCTGAAAATGAACAAGGAAAACGTCGCAAGATACAGACTGACCTGGAGCGTCACCGCAGCCGATCACCGGGCCGGCCCGTCCGGGACATGGGAATGGATCACCGCCAGTGTGCGCGTTTCGAAACCTCATCAGCATGTCTATATATCGAGTTCCATCGAGCAGAGCAGCAGCGAACGTTCGATATCCGACAACCTGATGCTGAACGTCAGTTCACTGGAACCTGGAAGGTATATCCTCATCCTTGATATCGAAGATCTTGTGGCGGGGTTCAAGTCAGCCGGGAAGAGATCTTTCGCGATCATCCCCCGAACGGGATCGTGATCAGCGAGACAGGCGGTTTTTTGCCTGGCAGCTCTGGCTCTTCTTCCTCCTCATCGGGCACCAGCATGATATATAGCGCATAGCCTATGAATGCCGCTGCTATCGTGTATCCTATGATGGCCTTGTAGTTCATTCCCTTCTTTCCTTCATCCTCGAGCTCTATCTCGTATGTCTCGAGCGTATCTGCCGCCGCAAATGAGGAAAGACTACCAGCCGCCTGCATCATGGATCCGGGTTCCAGCGTCATCCCGGACAGGTCAAGTATATCAGTTTCCGTGAAGCATGACTCGTGGGCCTCCCCGGCAGCCTTACTTCCCGGCCTTGCGAGCGCCGCCTGTGTGGCGGAAACGAATGTACCTGTCATCAGCAGTATGAGCGCCGTTCTGAAATATCTCTTCATCATCGCTTCTCCCACTTCTCCCTCATCACTATTTCTTTGAGCGGCTTTCTCTTGCGGAACACCTTGTCCGCAGCCGGATAACCAACAGGAGTCAGGGCTACGATCTTTACGCCTGCAGGCACCTCGAGTATCTCCCTGACTTCTTCCTCGAGAAAGGCTCCAATCCAGCAGGTCCCGAGGCCCTCAGCCTCTGCGGCCAGCATGAGATGCTCGAGCGCAATCCCTATGTCCACGGGCAGACTGTTCCAGTAACCGCCCATCTCTTTGTAGGCAAGTTCTTCGTGTCCGCATACCGCCACCACCACCGGAGCCTCGGCAATGAACTTCTGGTTCTTGCAGGCGGGAACGAGTCTTTCGCGAGTATCGGCATCGGTAATGACTATGAAGGTCCATGGTTGGCCGTTCTTCCCGGAAGGCGCGAGCCTGGCGGCATCCAGGAGACGTTCGAGTTTATCCGCCTCTACAGGATCGGGGAGATAGGCCCTCGTGCTGACACGGTTCCTTATCGCATCGTAAATATCCAGATCAAGCCTCCCTTGCTCCCACTCCGAAGACATGCTGAATGAATCTTTCCATCACCGACCTTTTCTTGCCGTCGCTGCAGTTCGGCAGCACGTATCTGAGGCCGGAATCGACTGTGATGAACATCGTCACCAGCATCGCGATAAAAATCACCTGGTGGTTCTCCGGTATCGAACCCGGATATATATAAATATAAAAGATGATCGACCCGCCCACAATACATTGAACGACTGTCTTGGCCTTACCGAGAAGACTTGCCGGAACGAGCGACCCGGATTTTTCGTGAACTCTCCAGCGATATATTGTTATGACCAGTTCACGGGCAAGGATCACACTTACGAAGAAGGTAAACCAGAGAGAGCGGAACTGGAGGGACAGTGTGATAAAGATGACCGCTATCATCACCTTGTCGGCGAATGGGTCGAGATGCGCTCCGAGGCTGGTGGTCTGATGAAACTTCCTCGCGTACCATCCATCGAAGTAATCCAGGAGCATGGCAGAGAGCAGCAGGGAGGCGGCCAGCGTTCTGTGTCCGTTCCCGGTGATCAGTAGAAAAGCCGCCGCGAGCGCCATCAGCATCCTGAGCACTGTCAGTACGTTCGGCACTGTGATATCTCTGCGTTCGATCCTTCTCATGAAATCAGCCGCCGTGGTTTCTTGCCACCGTTCCCTCGAAATAATATACTAATAGAGGTGAGAATGATAACTCAAAATGGACTTCTTCCGAAAAGACGGTATTATGCCCGGTACCGACACAACTTCGACATCTCCTGACAGGAGATCGTTCCGCGACCGAGGCAGAAGCAGAAGAGGCTGGCTCCTGATAATCGCGGCAACGATCTTCGTCCATATCGCTGTATTCCTGTTCTTCAAGCTCGAATACCTCGAGGTATTCCGTACGGAGCCGCCAGGCGAGGAAGGTACATCCGAATTCTTTTTCATCGACCAGCCCTTCTCCCTTATCCCCTACCCCGACTTTCCACAGGCCATCGTGGTGGATAATCAGCCATCTGAGACCGATGAGGAGGACCATGAACGCTCCGTCATGGACGATGTCGGCGAGCCGTCACTGACGATCGATCCTATACAGAGCGGCGGAAGAAGTGGCGGAAGTGACGGAAGACCCGGACCTCGGCGTACGACGATCGAACCAAAACCGATAAACATATCCCTTCCGACCATCCCCGATGATATCAATGGAAAAATCGACGGCGGCGTCGAACTCCTGCTTTTCGTCAATGTGAAGGGCGAGGTCGAAGAGATCAGGTTTGCCAGGGGAATGAAGCAGGAATCCCTCAACAGGACAGCCATGGAAGCGGCCCGCAGTTACAAGTTTATCCCGGGTGAAATAAAAGGCGTACCCACAGCGATGTGGGTACGCGTAACAATCGGTTTCAGACCGCGATGATCCAGCCTGGCGGCAAATCTTCTTTATATAGCTCCAACTCTGCTCTTCCGTACCGATCTGGCAGTTGACTAGGTCGAGGAGACAGTGCCCCGTAACATAATCATCTACCAGACCTCTCTCTGGGCATATACGTCGAATATCCTCAGAGAATAGTCGGAAAACTCACCTATCACCTCTGGAATTCCGTCATTGTTGATGTCGAAAGTGCTGATCCGCTCCCCGAAGGGCTTATCCCACTCAATGTCGACAATGTAGAATTTGCTGTCCAGCACGATGCCTGTATTGAGGATTATCTCCATCTGCTCGTCTTTGTCGACATTGGCGACGATAAGCTCTGTCGCCGTGAATTTTCTCTCGCTTATCCACTGTCGGCTCTTGTTTATAGAATCGATGATATAGAGGGTCCCGTTTGCCAGGACGATAAACTCCATCTGCGGGTCACGATCCACATCGGCAATATCGAACGCCTCTATGCTCGTAAAGTCGTCCTCTATGTTTTCCCAGGTATTGGTATAGTCGTCGAGCCTGTAGATGAGGATACGTCCCGCCATCGTCGCTATCACGAGTTCGAGGATACCGTCCTGATCTATGTCGAGTATGTCGTACTTCTTGACCTTGGCTCCGAGGTTTGTGATCTCGAACTCCCTCTTCCATCCCCTGTTTGTTGCACGCTTGAGGTAGACCTTCCCATATACATCGACATAGATCAGTCCCCAGGCATTCCCGTTATCGAGAGGGACCACCCTGGCAAAAGGGAATCGTCCAAAGGCGTCCTGAAGCTCGTAGGGATCGACCTGTGCCGAAGCGTAGCCGGGTAAGCCCGCTACGAGCGCCATTGCCAGAATAATCCCCGCTGACATGAGTAATACCGTTCTTTTCATCTTCGCTCTCCTTCCTCTCCTGTCAATGCGCGGAAGCCTCCCCTGTTCCCCGGGAGAGTCCCCCTCTTCGCAGATCTGAGACTCCCGTAAGGGAGTTTCCATCCTTCATTATGAGCTGTACGTCCCCGATAGGGGACCGCTCCCTCAGTTCATGTCCCTTTTTTTCGAGACCCGCTCTCTCGTCATCACTCAAACCGTCTTTCTCGAAGTAGACGATATCGGGACTCCACTGATGATGATACCTCGGAGAGACCACTGCTTCCAGAGGTTCCATCCCGAAATCGATGATGTTCATCATCACCTGAGCGACCGTGGTGATGATCGTGGATCCGCCCGGGGTACCCAGAACGAGCCAGGTCTCGCAGTTTTTCACCACGATCGTCGGCGTCATCGAGCTGAGCATCCTCTTGCCCGGCTCGATCGCGTTGGCCTCGCCTCCGATCAACCCGTACATGTTCGGAACGCCCGGCTTAACCGAGAAATCGTCCATCTCATTGTTCATAAGGAATCCCGCTCCCCCGACGACTACGGAGGATCCGTAGGACCCGTTGAGTGTCGTGGTCACCGCCACAGCATTTCCATCAGCATCGACCACCGAGTAATGCGTGGTCTCCTCACTCTCAGGCGCCGCTGCTCCGCCCTGGTCCAGTTCGACCGAACGTGTCGCAACAGACCTTATGTTCTTTCTTAACTCAGCAGCATATTCCTTTGATATCATATTATCTACAGGCATATCTATAAAATCAGGGTCTCCAAGCCAGCGTGCCCTGTCAGCGTATGCCCTCCTCTCGGCCTCGATGACGTGGTGCAGAGTCTCTATATCCGTTCCCCCGTCCATGTCGTACCCCTCCAGTATATTCAGTATCTCGAGAAGGACGATTCCTCCAGAACTGGGAGGCGGCGCCGAGATGATATCGTAGCCCCTGTAACTCCCTTCCACCGGCCTGCGCTCCAGAGCCTTGTAGGAAGCAAGATCTTCCTCCGTGATCAGGCCGCCTCCCCTGCGCATCTCGTCAGCTATCATACGTGCTGTCCTGCCCCTGTAAAAACCGTCCGGACCAAGATCAGCGATCAATTTGAGTGTCTGAGCAAGTTCGGGCTGAATCAGGATATCACCTGCTTCGAGAAGCCCCCCCTTTATATCAAAGAACCCGGCCAGGCCTGGATACTGCTCGAACCGGGCGTGGAGTTTCTCCAGTGAGACTGCCAGATATGGAGAGACAGCGAATCCATTTTCGGCAAGTTCGATCGACGGGGTGAGCAGTTCCTTCCATCCTGTCGATCCATACATCCGGTGAGCCTTCCAGAGGCCGGCCACCGTTCCCGGCACACCTGAGGCAAGATGGCCCCTGACGCTCAGGTCATCGATGACTTCTCCATTATTATCGAGGTACATATCCCTGTGAGCCCCCATGGGGGCCTTTTCCCTGAAATCTATAAACG
>DAOVNN010000278.1 GCA_030630165.1 Candidatus Krumholzibacteriota bacterium | reverse complement strand
CGAGATAGTACCCCTGGTCGTACTTTGTGGACCCGTCCATCACGAGACCGCCCTCGGTCTCCATGTCGTACCCCATCCCGTACCCGTACATCATCTGCCCGTTCTCGTCGAGGGCCGGCTCGCCGTGCGCGTCGAGGATGTTGAGCCTCGAACTGAAGTTTATGAATTCGGCGGTCAGGGCCTTGTTCTGATAGTTCACCTTGGCGCCATCGTGCATGACGATGTCCTCGGTAGTCGCGAAATACTCGATCTCGTTCGCCACGTACGATATCTTCTCGGCTTCCCTGGCGAACTCCCTGAACACTATCGAGCTGTCGACCAACGCGGCGAGCGAATCGATCGACTCTCCCGGGCCGAGGTTGAGATAGTTGTACGTGCCCGATGAGTTGCCGGAGATCCTCACGTATCTCAGGTCCGGCCCGTCGAACCTGAAAAACATCGAGTCGCCCACCGAATAGTTGTTCGAGACCTTGTTCTCGGTCCCCTCGAAGGGATAGTACATCGCCCTGGCATTGCCGAAGATCTGGACCGAATCAACCTGATCGTCCGTCATGTGGATCACTATCGAATCTCCCTCGATCCACGAGTCTTCCGTCCACTGGGATTCGGGCTTCGGGGCCTCAGTGAGACGCCCCTTCTCGGGCAGCACGATCTTCTCCACGCCCTGGTCGTTGTAGTACATGATTACCCGTTCACCGGTCATTCCCGACGGGCCGCTGCTCGCGACCGGGTTGCCGAAGAGCTCCATATATCCATCGTCGTTGAAGATCGCCGCGGAATCGCAGGTCGCCCGCGTGCGCCCTTTCAGCATGTTGACATTGCCCACTGCCGTGCCAGCGTCCTTCTCCATGTCGTAGCTCATCCACTCACTCGTTACGCGCCCTTCCTCCTCGGCATGGTCGTCGAAGACGAGGACCGGCCGCTCGTACATGATCGCCTCGCCCGTCACCCTGTGAAACCGTCCGTGATAGCCGGAGATGGAGAAGTCCTCCGAAGTATCGATTATCACGACATCCCTCCACGCGTCGGCGATCTCGGTGGTACGGTCGTAGAAGATCGAGTCGGCATACATCACGCGCGTACTGTCTGAGAGGCGAACGTTCCCGGTCAGGATAAGGGTACCATCGTCCCTGTCGTACTCGGCCCTGCGGCACGTCACTTCCATTCCCTCATCGATCAGTCTCACGTTGTCGATCATTATCAGGACGTTCGTCTTGCCGGAATATTCTCCGAGGTCGCTGAACATGTGCATCGAACCGTCTACCCCGCGGACGTCGCCTTCGAGTATCGTCTGCTTGAGATCGGGATAATGGCGGCCCCGTTCGCTGGTCACAGTGGAGTTCTGGTGGTCGATACGGACATCGCCTTCCATGTGCCATACCTGCAGCCCATCCTCGACCCTCGATTTGAATGTGTTGAATCTGATCCTGTAGAGGGAGGTGTCGCCGGGAGACGTGATGGTCTGCTGCGCCATGGCCGGGGGCGGCGCGCCTCCCGCCAGGGCAAGGGTTATTAAAGCGGCGACAGCCGCCGTTATTGCGAGGACCCTTTTCAATCGACTCTTTCCTGCCGGCAGCAGCCGGCCATATTCAGTCCGTTGTCTCGAGCGCCATCATCGAGGCCCCGACAAGCGAGGCACTGTTGCCCAGTTCGGTGGGGACGACCTTGACCCGGGCAAGTATATCGTCCATCAGTTTTTCACGCATCGATTGCCGCGCCGGTTCGAGGATCAGGTCCCCGGCTCCTGCGACCCCGCCGCCGACAGCAATCACTTCGGGGTTGAACAGGTGCACTATATTCGCCAGCCCGGTCCCGAGTGAGCGTCCCGCCCCGGCGAGCGCCTCTAAAGCGACCTCGTCGCCTTCCGCGGCCGCCTCTGCGACATCCTTCGCGGTAAGGCTGTCACTGCCGTCAAGGACCGATCCGATGCCGGTCGCGATCGCATCCCGCGCCCTCGATACTATCGATGCGGCGTTGGCCATCATCTCGAGGCAGCCCCTTGAGCCGCAGGTGCATTCAGGCCCCGACGGATCGATGATCTGGTGACCGACCTCTCCGGCCATACCCTGCCAGCCACGATATAGACATCCGTCCGCCACCACTCCACCGCCTATTCCTGTCCCGAGCGTCAGACATACGAAATCCCGCGTACCCCTGCCGGCGCCGAGGACATACTCTCCCCATGCGGCGCAGTTCACATCGTTGTCTACCGTCACAGGAAAACCCAGCACTTCAGCGAACAGCCCGCTGAGGTCTGTATCCTCCCAGCCGGGAAGGTTCGGGGAATAGTACAGGTATCCCTTCGAACCGTCTATAAGTCCCGCACAGTCGATGCCCGCCGCCGACACTTTCTGCCCGGGATCTTTCTCGCCGAGCCAGGCCGCGACCCTGGCGGCAGCCTGCCGCGGACCTTCCCCGGCGAGCGTGGGCATCTTCCCGCTCTCGACGATCTGCCCCTCCGCCGTGACTATGCCGAGCTTTATGTCTGTGCCTCCGATATCGACTCCGAGTATCTTCTTCATTTCGATTCCTTTCAAAGAACGCGCCACCTACATCCGGGCGACAGCCTCCTCTACCGCGAGATGCGATCCGAGTATAAGCACGGTATCGCCGGGACCGGCCAGTTTTCCGGCGAGCTTTATCGCCCCCGCCATTCCGCCGACCGGCCTCACTGTCGCGCCGATCCTGCCGGCCGGGAATCTCGCGACAAGCTCGTCACGCCCGGCGGCACCCTTTTCCTTGAGGGGCACGAGTATTATCTCACGCGCCGAGCAGATGGCCTTTTCCGGAAACCTGCCGAGCTGTTTCCTGGCCATCACGCCGAACACGATGACGTTCCTTTCAGGGGGAGAGAGACTGAGGAGCGTATCGAGAGAGGCGCTGAGCGCCTCCTCGTTATGTGATACATCGAGAATCACCCGTGGTTCCCCTTTTAACACCTGAAATCTACCGGCAAACAACGCCTTTGCCAGTCCCTTCCGTACAACGGCCATGCCCGGACGGCGCCCGGGCAGAAAGATCTCAGCCGCCCTGACTGCCGTTGCGGCGTTACTCACCTGGTGCCGGCCTATCATCCCGCTCCGCAGTTCTCCGTAATCGCGAAGGGGCGTGGAGAGAGAAAAAGTCATTCCGCCAGCGGTCATTATTCCCTTCGACGACTCCGTTTCTCTCGAGACCGGATAGAAGGGAATGCCCATACCAGCGCAGTGGCCGGCGGCCCTTTTCTCGAGTGCTTTCGTCGGAAGATTCGCGACAAGCGGAGCTCCCGGTCTCGTGATCCCGAGTTTTTCGTCAAGGATCCTCGCCCTTGTCTTTCCGAGATGCTCGCTGTGATCGATTGCGATGCCGGTTATCACTGTGACTCTCGCGTCGACGAGCCTCGTTGCGTCTAGACGTCCTCCAAGGCCGACCTCATAGACGGCCGCATCGACCTTTCGCTCGCGGAACCATATCGCGGCGGCGGCAGTGACCCCCTCGAAGAATGTGAACGGTGTCTTATCGTACCCGGATCTGAGCTTTCTGATTATGCGGTCGAGATCGGGGCTGGGGATCTCCTCACCGTCGACACGTATCCTCTCGTTTACCCTGAAGAGGTGGGGTGAATAAAAAGTCCCTGTCCTGAGACCGGCGGCCCGCAGGATCGCCGATATGAATGTGGTGACTGATCCCTTCCCGTTCGTGCCGGCAACAAGTATCGATGATAAGCCTGTCTGGGGATCACCGTGTGAACGCAGAAGCGCGGTGATGTTATCAAGTCCGAGCCGCATCCTGGTCGGTCTCAATGAGAAGAGAAAGTCTATCGAGGGAAAGGAGATCCCCCTACCTGATGAGCGTGATCTTGTTCTGGCCATTCTCCCTCTGCTCCGCCTCCGTGCCTGCCAGCCCGGAGCCCGTGAGCGAGTCGAGAACGAAACCGAGGGCTTTCTTGAGCTCGCGGCGATTCTTGATCATGTCGATCATCCCGCGCTCGAGCAGGAACTCTGAGCGCTGGAATCCCTCGGGAAGCTCCTCGCCGACTGT
>DAOVNN010000076.1 GCA_030630165.1 Candidatus Krumholzibacteriota bacterium | reverse complement strand
AGGCCTGCCAGCTCGAAGGCATAAGGGTGGAAATTGAATCTATCCTTGTGGACATCGATACCGAGCGAGTTGAGCAGACAGTTGGTCGAATTGGGATCGGTGTCGTCCGGTTTCTCCCAGCCTAATGCCTTGATATTCTCGAAAATCTCGTTCTCGTTGTACTCGAGGAATGCCAGCGGGCTGACGTTGTGAGGGAATCGGTCTTTCAATGCGAAGTGTTCTTCAGTGAGGAAGTAGTTGTCTATCTCGTTCCCGACGACATTTTTCATCGGTTCGATGAGTTGGTCCTGCATGCTCCGGATCATTGAAGGGTTGTTGGGAAAAATCGATGCCTCGATCGGGGCCTGTCCCGGGGACCATCCATAGAAGATAATGGGTATGTTGCCTTCGATAGCCATACGAAGCGCGATAAACTTCACGAGTCCCATGCAGGAGGTGCAGATCGAGCTCGCTCTCTCCAGCCCCTTTTCCGTATAGATATCCTCGTTGGCGCATCGCAGGAAGAGCTTGCTGAGAAGATCGAGTCGCGGTTTGTAGATAATATGGTCGATTCCCAGGCCTTCCACGACCCTGCGCGAATTTTCGAGCGATTTGGGTGAGATGAAGCCGTTGTCCATCGTCATGGCAAGAATGGACAAGTCGTATTCCTTCTTCAGGACGGCCATCGTATACGTGGAGTCCTTGCCGCCGCTGTATGCCATGAGCGCATCGTATCCACCGGAGCGTTTCTTGCGCTCGAGAAGTCTTTCGAATTTACCCCGGTACTTCTCCATCGATTTCCTGAGGCGTTCGACCCCGCGGAACTGCCCGCAGAAGTTACAGACTCCTTCGTCGTCGAACTGGATGCCGGGAAATGTCTCGGGCAACACGCACCTGCTGCATCTTCTCATGGGTTAACCTTCCGTATCGCAGGTCGGATTTCGATGATAAAATAGCTGAGTATTACTCTCGCTTTTAAGAAATTGCTCCCTTGTATACTTGCAACCTGATTATGTTGAGTGTGTTACTTAACATGCTGATTGTACATAGTCATAGAATATTTAGCAAGAAGAAGTCCAAATCAGCCCATATTATAGAAAACACGCCAGGAGATACCGTGGTCAAATGAAGAAACCCACCAGAAAAGGATTTTAGCACTTTCCTTCCCTATCGTGGTTGTCAGCCCGTGGCCTGCATAGACCTCCGAGGAGCATTCCCTGTGCCATTCACCGGGATCGAAGAGCTCTGAATGACATTGATGGATTATGGTCTTTTCATTAATGATGACACAATATATTCATCAATTATGGAACAATTATTTGATGTGTTTTGGGAATCCTCAACAGAAGTATTTGAGGTCATTTTAAATACAAGAACAATAAGAGGGTTGTTCATAGCGGAAGGTTAGGATATTTTCCCTGGTTTGCTAAGGTCCAGTAGTACAGTCCAGGCAAATCTTTTCGTAAAAGGCAAGATTCTCATTATTGATGTATCGAATGCACTGAGTATGCCGAGCAACTTCATGAACCCCCTGGTATTTCGAAACGGAACTGCCAAAAGAGTAAATAAATGAAAATATTGCAGTTCGACTCTTGAGAAATACTGTTCTATAAACTTTACGTCCTTCATAAGTAAAGGGTGCTCGTCTTTACTTCTCATCGACGGCGTAACCTTTCTGTACATATTTATCAGCGGATTGTGTCCTAGCGGCTCAATAAACACGGCATGTCCATCTTTTCGCAGGACTCTCGATAATTCTGAACATGCTTCTTCCAAGTCCAGATGATGCAGGATCCCGGTACCGATCACGACATCGAAGCTGTTATCTTCAAACTGAAGATTTTCTGCATCCATAACATAATATTCTATGTCGTGCCCGCTTCTCAGTGCGGCCTCTTGTGCCGCAGCAATTCCTTCCGGTGATATGTCTATGCCGGTGATTTTAGTATTGTTTTCCCTGAATGCAGAGTTGCCACCAGTGCCACACCCATATTCCAGGAGTTGTTTGTCTTCACAGTAATTTAATATCAATTCTTTATATGCCGATAACGTTACATGCATAATACTGTAGTACTTGGAAGTCGGATCTCTAAAGTCACCTCCCCCACCAAACCTTCTGTCATGAAAGTCTGCTTCACGCTTCTTTCTGGTATCATGCTTGACCAAAACGCTATCCTCCCTGACAGGCTTCTTCATCAGTATCGTATACTTCTGATTGAAACATGCGCCTATTGTTCCAACGACTTTAACCGGACTGTCTGCAGCAATGACGCCGCTTTCAACGGCACGTGTTGCACAACTATCCACACCTAAAATCACGTCACTGCCAATTCTAGCAACCGTATAAACCCACTAAATAATATAAATTAAGCCTGAAATAAAGCATAGCATGGTGCATTATCAAATACTAGATGAATTTCCGAAACATAAATATCATAATGACGGATGACATCCACGCTGTGTTTGCTGGAAATGTAAGAGTATTGATAAATGAGAAAATATCACTGGATAGAATCATGCACCTTGATTTATAATTGGTTATCAGAGGTTCATTCATTGAATATAAAAAATCTAATAAAAACGGGGATACCCGACAGCATACTGATACACAAACTGAAAAAACAAGGCTCGTGCTCCGTACTTTTCACTTTTGATGACGGCCCGAGCCCCGAGTTCACACCAGTAGTTCTGAAAATATTGAAGGAACATCAGGTACGGGCGATTTTTTTTATTGAAGGCCAACTCGCAACATCTTACCCCGGACTGGTCAGAAGGATCAGCGAAGCGGGGCATATACTGGGTAATCATTCATATAGTCATAGTCATGAAACGCGAATGTCTTCTCAGGAATTCAAGGCGGATATCCTGAAGTGTCAGGAGACGATTGTCGGAATCACTGGTGAGGAACCTTCGTTTTTCCGTCCGCCGGGAGGCGCTGTCTCGATTGCATCATTGGCGGTAGCTGCGTTCAACAGGTTGACGACCATGCTGTGGACAATCGAAGGTTATGAATGGACACAATGTAGGGAGTGCGATCCGAATTTGATAGGCCGGCAGATGGTTTCCAGAATAAAGGGCGGAGATATTGTTCTGATGCACGATAATAATCCAAAAGTCCCTTCCATTCTGAATTTAATGCTTCCGAAACTGAAAAACAGGGAGTACGATCTGGCGCATGGGATCCAGCACACTTAATGTCTTGCATTCCCGCCATATGGAAGAGTGGGGCTGACGCGACCTTTATTGCTTCACTAAGATTTTTAGAAGACGAATGATATGAGATCAAACGAAGATCCTTCTGAATACAAGTTCAGATTTATTGAGGTTAAAGAACTTGATATTATTAAGAGGGAACAGCCGGATCTCTATAATGATGCCAGTTCACGCCTGTTGTTATCATGTCCTGATGTATTCGAAGAATTTCCCTGCTATTTTTATATTCTGGATAGCGAAGATAAAACTGTCTGTTCAGTCAAGACTTTCCCTGACAGACTTGTTGCCGGCATCCAGTCATATCCCTGGGCATGGTTCGGCGCACTTTTTACCGAAGAGGATCATAGAGGAAGAGGTCTTGCCACGAGATTAATAAGGGAGTCTGTGGCCATATTGCACAAGAGAGGCATTGCTTGGGGAGGCGTCTTTTCTACCGAGAATGCTCTTCGGATCTATAGGAAACTGGGATTTACCATACCGGGTTATGCAGACAGGTATTTGTTTTTAAAGTCCGGTGAGGCATTTTTCAACGTTCATATTCGATCAAAATCCCTATCCTGCTTTTTAAACGTTCTGTATATGGGCGCTATCAAAGTCATATATAAAGTTTTCTTCAGCGGTCGTTGGTTCAGGGGAAAATCCCACTGCAAATTGATGTTAGAAGAATGCGATGAATATAATGGCATCGCATTTCAAGAAAAGATAAAGAATTCAACCAGATTTCGTTTTAATGACAGCATAGTCAAGCTGAACTGGAAAATCGGAGGATGCGGGCAAAAAGGCGAAAATATATGCAAGCCGTATATTATTAAGGTTTCAGCGACGAATGAAATTGTCGGGTACTGCGTTGTCAGAAATAAGTTGCAGATAGAACCAATCGCATCAAAATATAAAAATTTTATGATGATGACATTGATGGATTACGGTCTGTTCGTCGATGATGAGAGACTATATTTATCGATTATTGACAAACTGTTTGATTTATTCTGGGAATCCTCAGCAGAGGTATTTGAGGTTGTCTCAAACTCAGAGACATTGTGTGCTGCGTTACGCAGGAAAGGCATGTTAAGAGTGGGGAAGGGAATGTCTTTCAAATTTTCTTTACCAGAAAGCTGGAGCATTTCAGATGGATATGAACAACTGGAGAATTGGCACCTGACACATTTTTGTGGGGATAGTTTTACTTTCTGACCATCTGCCATAGTTCAGGCAGCAATTGACGATTCAGCATCAGCATGGCAATCAAATAGACACACAGACCTGATAACGAATAGAGGATCAATTGGACTACGGGTGAGAGGTATCCTCCGAGATAGCGATTAAGTACAAATATGCCCGCTATCATCAGAGCTGCGCTTGCAAGCGGCGTCACGAAAGAAAATAAAAACTCTTGGAAAGACAGACCAAGCACTTTCAGTGACCTGTTGCTCATGATTATAAAAACGGGTGTGAATCCGATCAGCCAAACCAGGCATATTCCGAGAATTCCCCACCTGACTCCGATAAAGAATCCCAACGGCATGATCAGCGTTGCTATGCCCACGTTATAGAAAGCCACTTCGGGTCTGCCGAGACCGTTCAGAACGGGGGAAAACAGACTGCTGATCGCCCGAAACGGCATGATCAGGCACAGCAGCTTCAGGGGTACTACTACTTCGATCCACTTGGCGCCGAGAAAAATCCCCACCAGTTGCGGAGCCACGATAAACAGACCTCCATAAAGAAGGAACATTATCGCGCTGATCGCCCTTGCCGACTTGAGGAAATGGGATTGAACCTGTTTGCGATCGGTCTGGATTATTGAATAGGCGGGAAAGGCCACCTGGCTGATAATCGGTATGAATTTATCGATAGGGATCGAAGCAAGCTGAAGCGCCACGGAGTAAATGCCGAGCAGTGTGTTGTTGAGGAATTTCCCCCCGATGAATATGTCGGACTTCGAGTAGAAATACCACAATACACGGCTGCCGGTCAGGTATCCTCCGAATGAAACAAACTGTTTATAACCCTTGATGGCGAATCTCGGCAGAATAAATTTCCTGCTGGTGAGGTTGTACCCTATCGCCCAGATGAACTGCGTCGCAAGGCCGCCGAGGACCAGCGCCCAGATCCCATAGTCCATGAGGGCGAAAAGTAGCGTCATGCCGGCCCCGAAAAGGGTTCCGATGAGATCTATCGTCGATTTGAGCTTGAAATTCATGCTGCGTAACAGGAGGCCCCGAGGCAGGACATAGAAAGGGATAAAGAGAAATATCGAGCTCAGCACCCGCAGGATGGGAAGGAGGCGCGGATCCGAGTAAAAGTCAGCGATGGCGGGGGACAGGAAGAAAAAAACCAGACCTATGAAAATATTGGAGAATATGATCAGTCCGAAGACATGGGTCATCTCGTCTTCAGTGATGCTCTTTTTCTGAATAATTGCAGCTTCTAGTCCCAGCTGGCTGATCATCATCAGGAATCCGATGAACACCATAGCCTTAGCCATCAGCCCAAAGTCGTCAGGAGAGAGCAGCCTGATCACATAAATGGTCACGGCCCATCTGATTACCTGACCCAGGTAGGTCAGGCCGGCCACCCATGCTACAGACCTTAGAACCCGATGCTTGAGGGAAGGCTCCTGTCCCGAGCCGTTCTCACCGGACGCTGTTTCCTGGTTATCATCCATTATTCTGACGTATCCAGTCTGTTTGGAGGATCCATTTGACGTCACCCGGTGAAACTGACCGATCTGCAGCGTAAAGGATTCAGAGCGTCCCGTCAAAGAATGGATTTTCCGCTTTTTCCTCGCCGATCGTCGTGGCCGGCCCATGCCCCGTGTAGACTGCCGTATCCTCGGGGAGTGTGAAGAGCTCCCGCCGGATCGAGGCGAGGATAGTCTCCATATCGCCGCCAAAGAAGTCGGTCCTTCCGATCGAGCGGGCGAAAAGCGTATCTCCCACGAATACCGCTCCATCGAAGAGGATACTTATACCGCCTTTCGTATGTCCCGGGGTGTGCAGCACCTTTCCGCTTATCCCGCCGAACTCGATCGTATCGCCTGCCGAGAGGCTCCTTGCGATGGGGACGTTCTCGGGACTGCCGAGGCCCCACATCGGAGCGTCGGCTACCGACATCTCGAGTGTTTCGAGGTCGTCGCCGTGCATCGTGACGTCGATCCCGTATTCGGCTGCCAGCCCTGCCGCGGAGGCCATGTGGTCGCTGTGGCCGTGAGTCAGGACGATCAGGATGGGGGTGACGCCGGAGCGCTCGACATAATCCCTGACCCTCTCAGGGTTCCCGCCTGGATCTATGATGATCGCTTCGGCAGCGCAACAGGGGTCCTCGCAGGAGACTACGTAGCAGTTCGTCGCAAGGGGCCCGACTACCAGGGTCTCTATGTGCATCGTGTTCCTCTATTCTTCATCGGGGCAGTCCAGCGCCCCGGTGGGACATACAAGCGCCGCCTGCCCGCAGGGGCGGCATCGCTCGGGGTAAACCCGAAGGGTCGATCCCTCGATGATGAGCGCTTCGCTCGGGCAGACGGCAGAACAGGCTCCGCAGACAATGCATCTGCTGCGGTCTATATCGATTTTCGAATGCGTTTCCTTCATTTATTTTACCTCTTTAGGAGGGCGGTTACAAGCCTGAAGAGGAGACCCGGGCGCGTCGATGCGAGGACGCGCAGCACCTTGAGCGGATCGACTCCTTTTTCGGTGATCAGGCCCGGTGTATCCCTCAGCCTGGAGAGCACCTTCTCCATCTTATCGTCTTCCATGGAGTAGAACGACCGTGCGGCCTGCCAGAAGATCTCGTTGGACCTTCCTGTAGATCTCTTCCATCTCTTTGTGTACCGGCCGAGGTAGCGTGCCGAGACATCTCCGTCTTCGATCGCCTCGATGATGGTCCCGGCCGCGAGGTCGGCCCCCTCCAGCGCGTTGATTATGCCCCCGCCCGAGAAGGCGTTGTTCTGGTTGGCTGCCTCACCGACGGCGATAAAGCCGCCCGCGGCGAGCGAGGGGAGCCCCCTGGCGATGACAGAGCCGCCGACGATGAACCTTCCGCGCCCGGCGCCGGGACAGCGGCTCTCGAGGAATCTCTCGAGATAATCGACCGCCTTGATCCCGCCGGCCATTGCGGGATTGATTCCGAGGCCGACGTTGGCCGTTCCTGATCCCTTCGGGAAGACCCATGCATACCCTCCGGGAGCGAAGCGACGCCCGAGGTGGAACTCTATCCTGTCGTCACGGGCGTCTATTCCCTCGATGAGATACTGCGCGCACGACATGATCTCGCGCGGCTTATAAGCGCCCTT
Organism: Candidatus Krumholzibacteriota bacterium; assembly: GCA_030630165.1. Classification (GTDB taxonomy): domain Bacteria; phylum Krumholzibacteriota; class Krumholzibacteriia; order Krumholzibacteriales; family Krumholzibacteriaceae; genus JAUWCL01. The sequence goes on along the minus strand of DAOVNN010000076.1, from coordinate 2,817 downwards.
AAGCCCGGCCCAGCGGGGTGAGATCGATTCGACGCCGTCCGCTCCGGCAGTCACAAGCGCGCCGGCAGTGTATTTCCGGCCGCTTTCGAGGTCTGTGACCTCTACTCCCTTGAACCGGTGGTCATTTTTAAGCAGGCCTGTTACCTGGTGGGATGTCCTTACCTCTGCGCCCGCTTCGACGGCGAGGTCGGCGAGGCGCTGGTCGAACAGCTGCCGGTCGACGATGAATCCGATGCCTCGTTTATCAGCCTCGAACCATCTGCCTCCCGGGGAGATGACGGCGAAACTGTCGATAGTCGAAGATATCAGGTCGTCATCGAGGTCAAGGAAGCGTTCGACATCCTCGCGCGGACCAACACCCTCGGCACACCTCACGGGGAAACCGATCTTCTTTCTCTTTTCGAGAAGGAGAGTCGAGAGCCCCGCCCGGGCGGTGAGCGCGGCTGTCCTGGAACCGGCTGGACCGGCTCCTATGACGACGACGTCGAAATTTTCATCAAGCATCAGAAATAATACTGGAGTCCAACTGTCAGGCAGAGCCCGGCGTAATTGACGTCGAAGTTCCCCCCGAATTCCTCTCTTTGGATCTTGAACTTACTCTGGGTCATCTGGAACCGGCCGTCGAACGTGACACCCCATTTGTTCGAGATGTAGTAGTTGATCCCGAACTGGGCGTAGACGCCCGGCTCAAAGCTCGTCTCGGAGACTGACTCGCCGGGGTTGTCGTAGACCGTTCCGTCATCGCGCCTGAAGGTCGATTCGAGCTTCTCGTGCGGCACGACCGCCGAAAATCCGCCGCCGATATAGGGGGCAATCTTCTGTACCTCGGGTTTGATCATGTAGTAGAGAAATCCCAGATCGAGCGAGAAGAGATATGTCGTCAGGGTCCTGTCCGTCGTCACATAGACCGACGGATCGGTCCTGGTATACAGTTCGCCGCTGCCGGCGGCGCTCAGATAGGAGAAATTGAGGTTCGTCACGAGGAAATGGTTGGGAGAAACCTGTCTCTGGTACCCGACCCTCGTATAAAACGATGTTGACCAGTCGTCCCACGTCTCGGAACCTCCGTGCAGCACGGCGAATGTATTGAGGTGGTCGGTCAGATACTGGTGGTCCGGCCCGTCGAGGAACCCGACAAAGATATTTACTCCGTTCATCGGGATGGCCCCGAAGTACTTCTTCTTCTTATACAGGGAAGACTGGGCCGAGAGGTCGGCCGCGACAAAGACCAACAGCAATGCTAAAACGACAGGTAAGGATTTTCTCATCGGTACTCCCATTCTCAGAAGTGGCGGGGTCATCTGAAAGGTCGTATTTGCCCTTTAAATCTAACTGTAGAGAGCCCCCAAGTCAATGAACCATCAGTATGAGTCGTTGGGGACAAGGCACAGGAATCGCATGATACCGTCACCCGTATTGATGAACTGGTGCTCCCGGCCGGGCGGTACGCTGATGAACCATCCCCCCTCGAATGGTCTGCGGGTCCCCTCGAACTCGAGTTCGCCGCTTCCGTCGACGATATAGACCTCATGCTCCCAGTCATGGGTGTGCAGCGGCGAATGTCCCCCGGGGGCGATCTCGAAGAGCCGCATGGCGAAGTTCGGTGCGCCGTCATCCTTCGAGATGAGCCACCTGATCGTGATCCCCTCGACTCCATCCATCTCTATTTCTTTCGCGCCGACATCGAGCGCTTTCATCATCTTGAGTTCGGACATATTGATGCTCCTTTCAATCGCTTCCCTGATAGGTGACGATAACCGAAACAGGGGTAAAACTCAATATCCCCTTGCGCATGCCGGTCCCGGGGGTGCACACTTCCTCCCGTCATGAAAGAGATAGTATTCGTATGCACCGGCAATACCTGCCGCAGCCCGATGGCGGAGGGCCTTCTGCGCTCGGCCCTTCCTCCCCGGTGGGAGGGGGAAGTTACCGTCTCATCGGCCGGCACCCATGCGTGGGACGGTCAGCCCGCGGCCTCGCTGTCGGTTATGGCCGTGAAGGAAAATGGGGTCGACATCTCCAGTCACGCGGCCAGGCTTGTTACCCCTGATATCATAAACAAGGCCTCACTCGTCGTCGCGCTGGCCGATGAACATATGGTGAATATGAAGGCGGCTGCCCCGGGCGCGGGTGAATGGATGATCCTCCTCGGCGGGCTCGATCCGCAACGTCCACCTCACTGCGCTGCGGACCCGATCGGGGGCAACCTCGATGATTACAGGGCCATACGGGACGATATTGCCCATCTTATCGGGCTCCTTGTCGAATACCTGGCGGAAAGATTCGATCTGCCGCTCGAAAGTCACTGAATTCATCGCTATCCTATATCTTATTATAAAACAATGCTATACGGCCGATAACATGCCGCTTTTCCGGTATTCTGGAAATTACTGCGAAAAATGGATTTTTTGGTTGCCCGACGAGAGGATTTATTCTTATAATAAACTAGCTGCGGATGGGAATAGGGGTTCAACAGGCGTTTTCCCCGCGGCAGCCGATCCGTATTCACTGGTTCAAAAAGGAGAATAAAAATGGGTATTCCGAAGTCCGACAAGATCTGGATGGACGGCAAGTTCGTCGACTGGGATGATGCGAACATTCACGTATGTTCACATGTCGTGCATTACGGCACATGCCTGTTCGAGGGCATCCGATGTTACAAGACGAGCAAGGGCCCGGCGGTCTTCAGGCTCGAGCCGCATATCAAGAGGCTCTACAACTCCGCGAAGATGTACCGCATGGAACCGGAGCTGCCGATCAAGGACTGCATGAAGGCATGCTTCGAGACGATCAAGGTCAACAAGATGGAGGAATGCT
>DAOVNN010000049.1 GCA_030630165.1 Candidatus Krumholzibacteriota bacterium | reverse complement strand
CGGCCGGTTATTTCATGTCGGCACAGGTGACCACGTACGGCGTGATCTTCTTCACCCTCGTGATCATGGCGATGGGCTCAGGACTGTTCAAGCCGATCATCTCCGGCACCATCGCCCGCACTACGAACGAGAAGAGCTCGGGGATGGGATTCGGGATATATTACTGGATGATCAACCTCGGCGCGCTGATCGCTCCAATCGTCGCCGGCCTGGTCCGCAAGGACCTCGGATGGAACTGGGTATTCATCTTCAGCGCTATCTACTGCGCGGCGATGTTCCTGCCGACGGCGTTCCTCTACAAGGATCCCCCGAAGCCGAAAAGCACCAAGAAATTCAAGGAAGTCCTCTCGGGGGCCCTGATGGTCCTCTCCGACGCGCGGTTCATGCTCCTCATATTCGTCTACTCCTGTTTCTGGATCCTCTACTTCCAGAACTTCGGCTCGATCCTCTGGTACCTGCGCGACTTCATCGATCCGACGCCGATCAACAACTTCTTTACCAGCATCGGACTGAACTATCAGTTCGGGCCGGAGCATGTGACAGTGGTCAACGCGGGCACTATCGTCCTGCTGCAGATCTTCGTCAACATGATCGTCAAGAACAAGAAACCGCTGCCTACGATGATCGCCGGGATCCTCATCGGATCGATAGGATTCCTCTTCCTCGCCTCGTCGCAGCACGCGTGGATATTCATACTCGGTATCGGCGTCTTCTCTATAGGCGAGATGACATGCCACCCGAAGTACTACAGCTATATCGGACTTGTCGCTCCGCATGACAAGAAGGCGGTCTACATGGGATACGCCTTCCTCTACGGGGTGATCGGATCGCTCGTCGGCTCGAACGTCGGCGGTGAGATGTACAATTCGATCCTCAAACCGCTTATCGGGCAGACCGGGATAGGACCGCAGCTCCGCAATTTCTGGCTCGTCTTTGCCGCACTTGGTGTCGTGACAATGTTCCTCCTCCTCCTCTACAACAAGGTGTTCGGAGTGGACACGCCTGAGACCAGGGCCAAGGCGAGAAGGGTCATGATAATCATCTACTTCGTCCTGATAGGTCTGTCAGTCGCAATGCCTGTATTCGTGGTATCGACCAAGGGAGGCATCCCGCCGAAGACCTTTATACAATCAGGTATAATGCTCGTCGTCGGCATCGGCGGCCTCTACACCCTGTTCCGCTCGAAGGAACAGACCGAAGGCCAGGTGAGCTGATCTGAGAAAGGCTGTTATTACATCCCTCGTTCTCGTCCTCCTCGTCTCCTGCTCGGGAGGCGGAGACTTCAAGCTGGAGGAGGAGATCGAGGGATTCTATCTCGGTGAGACTTTCGACGATTTTCGCGACCGTGTTGGAACGTCTGTCAACTGGACCGGGATTCCCGGCTCCACGTACGATCAGAGAGGGATAATGATCGCCGTTACCGGCACCCCCTCCGGGTCGAGGGAGATCGAGATGTCCCGCCTGACATTCTTCGAGGACCGTCTGATGGAGGTCGTCTTCTACTACAGGCGCAACACCTACTCGCAGCAGGAGACCCTGCGCGAACAGATCGTAACGAAATACGGCGTCAAGCCGATCTCGCCCGACGGATCGATAGAGATGGCCTACAAGACCTACTGGTTCACCCTGCCTGAGATGGCGATAACGATACGGCGGATAACGAAGGATCCGAAGACGGAGCTTTACGTGCAGTACCAGCACAGGGAACTGCTCAACCGTTTCAAGGAAAAGAAGAAGAAATGACCGCCGTACGACGGCCTACCTGATCCTGACGATCTTTTCGCTCTGTTCGACCACACCATCGACCTTGAACCTCAGGAAATAGACTCCCGAGGAGACCTGGCGCCCTTCGTCTGTCGTTCCGGGCCATGTAATGATGAACCTTCCCGGGCCGGCCACCGGGAATTTCCATATCTTTATGCGCCTGCCGGCAAGATCGTAGATCGATATCTCCGCTGCGGTTCGCTGGTCGAGATCGTAGACGATCTCCATCTCGTCGTTGAACGGATTGGGACCGACCTTCCTGAGCCTGGACCTCTCAGGAACGACCCCGCCAGGACTGGTCCATGTAATCGTGCAGGGCCCGGTCGTATTGTTTTCGACGTTGTATTCGGGCACCTCGCTTCCGGTGTCGATCATCAGCCATGAGCGCCACATCCCGGCCACTGGGCTGGAGATGTCGAATGTGACCGACGTCGAGTCCCCGGACGCCAGTGTATCGACCGTCTCATGGAAATCGCCCTCGTCTCCCGGCAGGGGGGGATCATCGAGATCGCTGTAGAAATCGACGCGGAAGGAACCGGCTCCCGCCGGGCCGGCATTGCGAACCATCGCCGCGGCATGTATCGTCCGGCCGGCGTCGGCGGACATCGTATCGAAAAGCACGGATGAGAAGAGAAGGTCAGCCGAGTCACCGCAACGGACGCCGAGAGCTCCCATAATGTCGCCGCAGGAAGGATCGGGAGAAGTCAGCACGGGCGAATCCGCATTGAGATAATGGTCTCCACCGGCAGCGTCGCAGAAGAGTGGATCCTCAGAGATATTAAGCGGACCGGTCATATCGGCGGTGGAGCCGCCGTAGTTCCCGCCCTCGTTTCCGTAGACGTCGGAGCAGGTGATATCGATATTATCCGATATAGTAAAGATGCCCTCGGCATTCCTGTTGAACGCGATTATCGAATTGTTTATATGGTTGTTCAGCCCCCGGAAGACCTCGATTCCGGCGCCGTAGTATCCCGTGAAATTATCGACGACTGTGCAATACGACATCGTCATCCCCATCGCGCTGTAGACCCCGCCGCCGATGCTCACCGAACTGTTGCCCGCGATAAGCGTTCCGTTAACGTTCAGCGTGGCGCTCGTCCCGCTGAACAGGCCGCCTCCTCCATAGCCGGCCGTGTTGCCGATGACCACGCAGTCCTCGAGATCCGCGAAGCCCATTACGATGAAGAGGCCCCCACCCGAGTCCTCGACGGCTGTATTCCCCGAGATCAGGCATCTCCTCAATACAGGATGGGACGAACCGATTGAAGCCACTCCTCCCCCCGAGTCCTCGGCCGAGTTACCGGAGATCTCACAGTCCTCGACAATCGGTGTGGATTCTTTGCTGTATACACCGGCGCCGTACGGGCTGGCCGTGTTGCCGGAGATGATGCAGCGCCTCACGACCGGTGAGGAACCGTTTATCACGAGAACGCCGCCGCCATGCCATCCACCTGTATAATGGTTATCAGTGAATACGCAGTCCCTGATCAGGGGGCCGGACTGGTTGCAGACGACCGCCCCCTTTCCCGCGCCGGTTACCGTAATTCCCTCGAGTACCGTCGATGTATCCTCGCCGCCGCTGAAGTAAAATCCGTAATACGCGTCGCCGCCTGCTGCGCAGTCCAGCACTGTCTCTCCAGCGCCCTCCTCGGAGGTTATGGTCAGGGGGAAGCCCCTTGAAAGTATTTCCCTGTTCCCCGGACCGGTGAATATCCCTGGCGCGAGCATGATAGTATCGCCCTCTTCGGCCATTTCGACGGCCTCGGCGATCGTTGCCGCGTCCCCCGTGCCCTCGGGATCGACGCGGATCAGTGTCAACGTATGGCACACTGCTCCATGCGCCCCCATAAGGGTCACGCACATATTCCTGGCAGGCAGGCACGGCGATCCATCGCCGACGGTGAACTGAAGCTGATCCGGAACGCAGAATAACGGGTCCCTCGAGATATTCCCCTGTCTCCCCGTCTGGTCGCCGATCGAGCCACTGTAATCTCCGTCCTCGTTTCCGTATACGTCGCAGCATACTATCGACGGTCGGGATGAATACCCTTCGACGAAGATCCCGCTCCCGTCTCCGAACGTGACGATCGAGGCCGATATCCTCGCCCGCCCTCCTTCGCGGATATAGATACCCGATCCGGCGCCAGAGCCGTTGTGCGAGATCGTGCAGTTTCTCACCTCGGGAGAGGAGTTATCCAGAAACATCCCGCCACCGACGATGTTACGTACGATCGTAATATTCTCCAGAATCGCGTCGGAGCGGAGCAGAAATATGCCGGCGCCCGAGCGGGCAATATTGTCGTTTAACCGGCAATTCGATATCAGTGATCTTGATTCCCTGAGGTAAATCGCTCCGCCTTCACTCGCCTCGTTGCCGTACATCACGCAGGATGAGATCACGGCTCGTACGCCTTCGCAGTGGACCGCGCCGCCCCTGCCGCCGGCACCTGATCCGGAGACCCGACCGCCACACAGGGTGAGGCCGTCGATCTCAACGGATCCCCTCGATCCAAGCGTGTTCCCGGATCGGGGGTCCGGCTGTTCGGGCATGATTATCGAGAAACACCTTCCCGCTCCCTGCGCGTCGATCCTCGTGGCCGAAGCTCCCTCGACGCCCTTTATCAGCAGGTTTTTTTCTATCACGATATCATGCTCGTGATATATGCCGGGAAAGACGAATATATGGTCACCCGGCTCGGCGAGCGAGACAGCCTCTCCTATCGTCGCGGCGTCGCCCGAGCCATCGGCGAAGATATGCCAGGTATTCGCGCGCTTCGCACCCGAGATGATGAGCGAGACTCGTTGGGAGCCTCCTTCGAGGCTGCCCTTGTGGCTTATCCTCACGACGTATTTGCCCGGTGCGGGGTTTTCTATCACGATCTGCTCGACATTGTCGCGGATATTGTCGCCCCTGCCCGCAGCAGCCGAAGGGTCGTCCGGATCGAGTATCCACGGGCTGTACTCGTTGTCCGCTCCCGCGACACGCAGGTCAACATCGTTGACAAGAAGCGGCGTCCTGTCGTTGAGGGCCGGCGGCGGTATCTCGGACGCGGGATCGTTCCACACGACCGTCACCGTCATCCTGTCGGCGCCCTCTTCGGGCTCGTAAAAGAGTTCGAGGGGTATGCCGTCGTTCAGTGTCATCTCGGTGATCCTGCCCACCCTGCCGTCGGGGTCCGATTCGATCAGATCGTACGCCGCCCAGGTATCGAGAAGACCCCATCCGAATCCGTAGTCGGGGCCGGGATGGGGTCCCGCCTCCCTTGCGGTGTGGATCGCAAGCGCCTTCACCGTGGAGGCGCGCATCGAGTCGCCGCGTATCTCGCCGTATCGCGCCTGGAGGAGCGCGAGTGAGCCGCAGACATTCGGCGACGCCATCGACGTGCCGCTGTAGATCCCGTACGCGGTATCGGAATCATCGAGCGCCGAATAGAGCCTGTAGCCGTTTCCGCAGATGTCGGGTTTTATCCGTCCGTCGTCGGTCGGGCCCCACGAGCTGAACGTCGTCATCTCGACGTCCTCCGGCCCCTGGTAGTCCTCGATGTCGACGACCGCACCGACCACGAGCGTATTTTTCGCAATACCAAGGCCGTCGGGTATGCAGTCGTATCCCGATTCGCCGCCGTCGTTGTCGCGGACTGCGGTGCTCAAGATCCAGTCCCCATCATAGTAGTAGTGCCTCACACCCGGTTCGACGTGATCGTTCCGATCGTTTCCCGCCGATGTGACGGGGAGATAATACGGATTCCTGTTGGCGACTTCGTCCCAATCGCGCGAGACGTTACTGTAGAATCCGAAGAGGTAGTCCTCAGTCTCGCAGATCGTCACGTCGCCGTACCAGTAGATCGTGCCCGAAGAGGTCACCGTCCACCCCCTCGCGTGACCGTAGCTGTGGTTGGAGAGAAGAAGGCCGTCGCGAGCCTCGAGCTCCGCTTCGAGATCGTCAAAAGACCATTGGTACGATATCAGGTTCGCCTCGAAGGCCATACCCTTCGAGCGGGCCTCGACTCCAGCCCCGATCATCGTCGCGCCTACATGCGTAGAATGGGGGTGAGTGTTGTAACTATGATCGTCTTTCCAGACCGTTCTGCCGGTCAGTTCCTGGTGGGTCACCCTCGCCGCGCCTCCGTCCCAGATACCGACGGTGCACCCGGGAGCCCCTCCGTATACAGCCTGGACGCTGTCGGTCCTCGTCGAACGGGCCGCCGCGTCGTTGAAGGTGATGAAATATGTAGGCACCCTGGTCGACAGGGTCTTGAGCTCGAACAGGCCGCCGCCGGGCATATCGCCCCGGATGGGCAGTCCCATCTCCCGGGCCTTCTCCAGTTCCTGCGCCCGGACACTCATCCCCTCACGGATCTTCTCGCGGATCAGCTGTTTCGTTACAGGAATATCGTCGGCCGAAGCGGAAGGCATGACCATGACGGCCATCAGAACATGAAGCAGGGGGCCAATTAAGGATTTCCGGTGTTTCATGAAGTGAACTCCGCTTGTGCAGTCCAACAACAGGTATTTTCTATTCGAAGATACCGCAGGAAAGGCGTGATTCGCCAGTAATGTTTATGTTGAAGGATACTGCGTTCTGCGGTTCCGCTTCTAACCGAGCTTCGAACGAGGTAATACGGCCAGAGTATCAGCGAAAATGTCAGTTCTTCTCGGCCACCATCACGAGCTGATGGAATCTCCGGTCGCGACAGACGCACTTCATCCCGACATCGTCCAGTCGCGCGGCTAAGCCATCGATCGTCTCCCCCGCATGCCGGTCATGGCGCCGGCCCTCTTTGCGGTGGATCTCCTCGAGTATATCGAATCCTTTGTCCGTGAAGTCTGATACGATGAGCCTGCCCCCCGGCATCAGGACCCGGGCGATCTCGGGAAGGACCGCGGCGGGATTCTCGAGATGATGGAGGACGTTGATCATAATGACGACCTCGAAGCTTCCCTCATCGAAGGGAAGGTCGCCGCCATCGGCGAGGTGGAACTCGATTCTTTCGGCTACACCGGAATCGATCGAGTGCAGGTAGGCCGACTTAAGCGTCTCCTCCGACATGTCGATTGTCGTTACGCCCGCGCCTCGCCGCGCAAGTTCGACTGCCGTAAATCCCCTGCCTGTGCCTATATCCAGGACCCTTCCGGGAAGCGGCTCGGCCTTATCGACGACAAAACTTGTCATGCCGTCCCTGTCGATACCGTGCATGAGGAACTGCTCGTTCCTCATGTCCCTGTATTCCCTGTTTTTTTCCAGCTCGCTCCGCTCCGGGGCGGCGGGCTCCCAGATCATCCTGATCCTCCAGTTGTATTCAATGGTCCGTTATGTTCAGACTTTCTCCAGACCCTGCTCGAGATCGGCGATTATCTCGGTGACATCCTCGATCCCTACAGAGATCCTGACGAGTCCATCAGTGATACCGGCCTGCTTGCGCACCTCGGGCCCCATGCTCGCGTGGGTCATCGATGCAGGATGCTGGATCAGTGTCTCGACGCCACCGAGGCTGACGGCGAGCACGCACATCTTCACCGAATTCATAAACACCTTGCCGGCCTCCAGTCCGCCGGTCAGCTCGAAGCTGATCAGGCCACCGGGGCCGTCCGCCTGTTTCGCGTGAACGTCGTGGCCGGGATCCGATTCGAGACCGGGGTACATCACCTTCTCCACCTTCGGGTGGGCATCGAGAAAGGCAGCGACCTTCGGACCGCTCTCGCAGTGTCGCTGTATGCGAATGGCCAGAGTCTTGATCCCCCTGGCCACGAGAAAGGAGTTAAACGGATCTATTGTGCCGCCAATGGCGTTCGACATCCGGCGCATGTGCCCGTAGGCTTCCTCGTCCTTCACTACTACCATGCCAGCCACTACATCGGCGTGCCCGTTGAGGAATTTCGTCATCGAATGTATCACTATGTCGGCGCCGTACTCGAGCGGCCTCTGCAGGATGGGACTCATGAAGGTGTTATCGACCGTCATCTTCGCGCCGTTGTCATGCGCTATCTTTGCCACAGCGGCCAGGTCGCTGACCACCAGTGTGGGATTGCCGGGGGTCTCGACGTGGACCAGTGTCGTTTTCTCTGTTATCGCGGCCTTTACCGCATCGAGGTCGGAAGTGTCGACAAAGGACACTTCAATTCCGAAGTTGGCAAACTGCGTATTGAGCAGGCCGACGACGGGACCGTAGACCGATTCGCTGCAGATAACATGGTCGCCCGCCTTGAGGATCGAAGCGAACGCGAGATGCAGGGCTGCCATGCCCGAGGCACATCCGACACCTCCGTATCCACCCTCGAGAACGGCGACGGCGTTCTCCACCCCTTCTACCGTAGGATTGGCCATCCGCGTATAGATATAGCCCTTCTCACGTCCGGTAAAAAGGGAGGCACCGTGATCGGCGTCGCGGAACTTGAATGTCGACGTCTGGTATATCGGCGGGACCACAGCACCGTTGGCGTCTTCCATAAGGCTGGCGTGAACACACTGCGTATCCCTCGATTTCTTCCTGATATCTTCCACTGCGAGACTCCTTCCTCGAACGTTCAATATTCTTCTGTTATAACTTATCCGGAGTAACGGGGTCACGTCCCCGAAAATCCTTTATCGCGTCTTTGAGGGCCTCCTCACCGAGCAGCGAGCAGTGCCTCTTGTCCTCTGCCAGGCCACCGACGGCCTTCGCGATCTCATCGGCGGAAAGCGCTTCCGCCTCCTCGAGCGTCATACCCTTCGCCAGCACGGTCGTCGCGCTGGAGGTGGCGATCGCCGCCGAACAGCCCCTGCACTGGAAACGGATGTCGGCTATCTTTCCTGCCTCGACCCTGATAGTCAGCAGGAGCCAGTCTTCACACTCGGGCGATCCACCCATCCCCGTTCCATCAGGGTCCTCGACCTTCCCGTGGTTACGCGGGTTCATGAAATGGTCGAGAAATTCGGGTGAAACAAGATCCATCTCTCTGCATCTTTCGTTCGATTCAACGGCCGCCGCAGCCACCCTGCCCACCGCCGCCGCAGCCGCCACCGGACCCGTCGTCGGCCCTATCGCCGACCCCGTGACCGCAGGCATTGTCGCCTGACTGAAGCGTCCCGTCCAGATGTGATCTTACAACGGAGGCCGGTTCGTCCTGCGGCGCACCCGCCACGACATCTATTCCCATACCTTTGAAGAGTTGTTTTGCCTTTACGCCCAGCCCACCGGCGATGACGAGGTTTATTCCCTGATCCCGAAGCCATTCGGGTATTGCACCCTCCTCATGAGGAGGCGGAACGGCCTCGCTCGAACCGGCGATCGCGTTGCTCGAGCAGTCCACCTCGAAGAAGGCAAACTTCTCTGCGTGCCCGAAATGCCCGCTGACCCTGCCTCCATCGACGGGGAGCGCGATCTTCATCGTACCCGACCCGTCGGAGTACGATGTGCGGCTTCCGCCGTTGGAAGTCGCGGCGACGATCTCCCTCTTCTTCAGTGAGAGCAGCGGAGCCGCAAGTGCGGCGAAGATCTTGCCCACTTCGGATTCGGGGTGCTTGACAATGTAAGGCTCGCCCATGTCGGCGGCATCCACGACACCTGGATCGAACGGTATGGCTCCGAGGAAGGGGATGTTCATGTCAGCTGCCATCTCCCCGCCTCCGCCGCTTTTGAAAATTTCGGTCCTCTCGCCGCAGTGGGGACAGACAAACCCGCTCATATTCTCCACCACACCGATCACAGGCAGATTGAGCTGTTTGCAGAATGTCACACATTTGCGAACATCTATAAGGGCTACGCTCTGTGGAGTAGTGACGATTACGGCGCCGTCGGCATCAGGCACAAGCTGAGCGACCGACAGCGGTTCATCTCCCGTTCCGGGAGGGGAATCAATGACAAGATAGTCGAGATCTCCCCACTCCACATCGGAGAGGAACTGCTTGATGACACCCATCTTCATCGGGCCCCGCCAGATAACCGCATCGTCGGTATTCCGCAGAAGAAGACCGATCGACATGACGCGCAGATTATCGCCGACTTCCAGGGGGGAGATCGATTCTCCTGTCCCGTGAAGAGGCATGTTCTCGAGGCCGAGCATCTTGGGAACGCTCGGGCCATGGATATCGACATCGAGAAGGCCGACTTTTTTCCCGGCCGCAGCCAGAGCAACAGCGAGATTGACCGCAATCGTGCTCTTGCCGACCCCTCCCTTTCCGGAAAGGACCAGGACCTTGTGCTTTATCCTGGAGAGTCTCTTGTCGAGTTTCTCCTGCTCCATCTTGTCGTTCATTTGACCTCCAGGTCCAGATGGTCGACGAGAGCCTCCTGAAGTCGCCTTATGTCGGAGGCTGCCGGCCCGTCAGAGTATTCGACGACGCTCTTCCCGTTTATCTGGGCTCGCGTAACGTCGGGATCGTATCTAACCCGGCCCGCAACGGTGATTCCGTTGCCGGCGGCATATTCAGAGATCGTAGATGCGATCTCTTCGTTAATATCGTATCTGTTAACGGCCAGCAGCGCCCTTACACCGAAATATCCGGCCAGCTCCAGCGCACGCTTCATATCGTGCATTCCGGAAAGCGTGGGCTCTACTACGACCAGTACTGCGTCAGCGCCTGTAATCGACGCGATCACGGGACATCCAATACCGGGTGCTCCGTCTATGATGATCGTACCGATTCCCCCGTCCGCCGCGACCCTCTTCGCCTCGTTGCGGACGATCGTGACCAGTTTGCCCGAGTTCTCACCGCCGGGCGTGAGCCTGGCATGTACCATGGGTCCCGAATCGGTATCTGACAGGAACCAATTTCCACCCATCTCCTCATTAAGCGTTATGGCCTGTTCGGGACAGAAATATGCACATACTCCACACCCTTCACAAGCGAATTTATCGACACTGAACATGCTGTCAATATTGCTGATGGCATCGAACCGGCACAACTCGGCGCACTTACCGCATGACGTGCAGAGAGCACTGTCGATGGCGGCCTTTTTGCCCCCCTGAAACGCGGTGGTCATACGCACCCTGTGCTTTACGACAAGATAGAGATTTGCGGCATCGACATCGCAGTCGGCAGCGACTATGCTTCCGGACAGCTTTATCAGCGACGCCGCGATGCTCGTCTTGCCAGTCCCCCCTTTTCCGCTGATCACGACCAGCTCCTTCATCGCCGCACCTCCCTGGCCGCACGCAGGATCTTTTCGAGGATCCTGTCCATGGTCCCGGCGAATTCGGGTAATTCGAGGGCGGCCATCCCGCCCCTGGAATTGATCTTCGCTATCTCGCGGGATTCCGGGATTCTCGCGATCACGTCGGATCCCATTCCGGCGAAGATATCAGCAGGCAGGCTGCTGCCCGGATCGCATCTGTTCAATATTATATCGACCGGGATATTCATCTCCCTGACTGTCGTGAGGGCGATCTCGAGGTCATTGAACCCGAATGGCGTCGGTTCTGTCACGAGGATCACCCTGTCCGCGCCGCGGACCGACTCTACCATCGGGCAGGAATTTCCAGGCGGACAGTCAATGATAACAATATCCCGGTCGGGTATATGCTTTTTTACTTCCCGTATGACCGGTAGAGGCATCGCTTCTTTCACCTTGAGGATCCCCTGAACGAACGAGATATCTCTGTCCCCGCCGGGGGCAGTTCGATCTCCTCCGCACGGATCGATCTTCGATATGCCTGCCTCGACCCTGCCGACATGACGGCTGGAGCGCTTCATGGCATCGACGGGACAGACCAGGAAGCACCCGCCACAGCCATGGCACAACTCGGGGAAGACCATCACACGATCGCCCAGCACGGCTATGGCCATGAACTCGCAGATCTCCCCGCACTTGCCGCAGACAGTGCACTTTGATTCGTCTATCTCCGGGACCTCGACGGCAACGGGGAGGGAAAGACTCTTCTCGGGCTTGAGATAAATGTGACCGTTCGGCTCCTCCACGTCGCAATCCACATACGCCGCGCGGAGGCCAACTCTCATAGCCGAAACAGCCAGGTTGACTGCAACTGTCGTCTTTCCCGTCCCCCCCTTACCGCTTGCAACAGCAATTCTCATCGATCAGCCGTTTTCCTTCCCGGCATCCGACTCGAGACCCTTGATCCTGTCGATGATCGATTTCAGCCTTTCCTCGAGGAAATCCGCTTCCCGCTTCAGGGATTCGACATCGTCAGCCGCATAAGCGGCATCGGTACGATCTTCAGGATAGACATCCGGGTAATACGGCACCTGAGCCCTTCCGCCGCGCATCCAACGTGGAAGTCCGGTAGCATAATAGATGTTCCGGTATCCCCGCCCGCGGCCGCCACCCATCATGCCGCCCAT
>DAOVNN010000065.1 GCA_030630165.1 Candidatus Krumholzibacteriota bacterium | reverse complement strand
ATACATCCATCTCTCAGGCCTGCATAGCAGTCCTTCGAGATTGTGCCATTCATCCCCATGCTTGAAAGCATGGGGTTTTCTGGCAAAGATTTATAAAATTTATCTATCGAACTGTTCGGATGGTGCGGTATCCAGGATAACAAAATGCATGTAAGACCTCCCGAAACCGGCCTGGCCCGAAGATACTGGAAATACTGAAGCTGACGGTCACGCACGGCCCGCTGCGATCTTCCTCGTCAGCAGCATCGCCGAAGCGAAGTGAATGGCGGCAACTGCGGCGGCTGTCCACACGAGTCCGGAGAGGGGAATAAGCAGCGTACCCGCAAGGAGTCCTCCCGCGCAGGCGCCGAACATGTCCCACGAATAGAAGAGAGCCGGAGGCGCTTCTCCTGACGCCGGCCAGGCGGTATCCACCAGGGTCCTGTAGTACCCCCCCGTAAGTAGTCCTCCCGCAGCGGACAGGACCATGAATCCTGCCGCCCCCGTCATCTGTCCGAAGATCCCGGCCCCCTGAAGCTTCAGCCAGACAGGAACGAGAACAGCCGTAACCGCCATCAGAATATGTAATACGGAGAGCGGCGACCATCCCTTACACCCTCTCCCCCCCGCCACAAAGGCCCCGAAAGCTGCTCCCGCCATGAAAAGAGCAGTCAGCAGTACTAGCGTGTGATATAGGATCCCCGGAAAGGCCTGGTACGCCAGCATCAGAGACAGCTGCACCGTCATGCTGCAGAACCCGGTCGTAAAGACGGCAGCTTTTGCCGCCACTCCTCCTCCCGCAATAATCCCGATGAATACCGCGGCGGCCAGTATCAGGGCCGGCAGTGCCCAGCAAGGCAGATCCAGCATACCCTCGAGAAAAACCGGAGAAACATTCCCCGACTTCCGGCCGTGGAGGATCAGCTCATGTGAGACGAGGACCGGATGAAGGTCTGTGTTGATCGGTCCGCGAGCGTCCGCGAGAGCAGAGTCGAGGTCCACCCTCCTCTCATCAGACAGTCTCCACACCAGCTCGTCGAGCGACAGAAAGCGTCCACCGAGATTTCTCGCCAGAAGCCTCGCGCGGATATCCCCCGCATCGACCGGACTGTCCGAGGCGATGAAGAAGACGGTGACGCCCGGTACTATATCGACAAACTCAAACGCCGAACCGAGAGTCTCCCTGATCATTCCCAGCACGACAGCATTTCCCGCCGAGAGAAAGTTTTCGGAGGCTCCGTGTCTTATCGTCAGTATTCCGTCCGGAAGGAGGCTTCGCCGCGCCGACTCGAAGAATTCCACCGTGAAGTACCTGTTCCACCTCAGATTGACGGGCTCGGGGACATTCGCGATGATCACGTCATACCGTTCTGGTCCGCGGAGCAGAAAACGGCCGTCGCCTGTCAGGCCCCTCGCGCCTGGACCTTCTCTATCGGTGCCGGCAGCCCTGTCGAGCAGTTCCGGCAGATTCCCGTCGAGCTCGATCCAGTCGACACTCTCTACACCCGGATGACTCAATGCCTCCTCCAGCCCGCCGCCCGGCCCTCCTCCGATCATCAAGACTGATGCAGGAGCAGGGTGAGCAAGCAATGGTATATGCACCCTTTCTCCCGCTGCCTCAAGATCAGGATGACTGAAGAGCCGCGCTCCCCCGGAGAAGACAGATACGGTCTCCCTGTTCCTCGTCACACAGAGCTCCGTGTAACGCGAAGGAACGACCTCCATCACCTCATAACCGCTGAAGACGATCGACATGCTGGCCCTGTCGAGATAAGGAGACGCTTCGAACCCGGCCACAGCGAGAATAAGCGTGACCACCCATCCCGCACGCCTTCCCCTTTCAGATGTGATCAGAAATACCGCCGTCACCAGTGCCGACACAGCAAACGACGCCCCAAGCTGGGTGAGAAATGCCAGGAAGAGAAGAGACAGCAGCGCGCCCCCGGCGATTGCTCCCCCGGCCTCGAGGATATAGGCTGACGAGATCCCTGAGGTTGAACTCTTACCCGGCTCCTGCATCACGGCACTGGCGGAGTTGTAGATCGCGCCATACAACAGACCGAAAGGCGCGGCAGAGACGAAGATGAATACAGCCGCCGGCAGGATATCCGGGATCGACCCGGGCGGATCGACGAGCAGGCTTCTTCCCATGCGGATAAACAAAACGACGAGGGGAACGGAAAGTATGAGTGAAAGCGAGAGCCCGGAGAAAGCTCGTTCGGCTGCGGGACCTGCCCGCATGATCCTTCCACCGATCAGACCGCCTGCGCCGATCCAGAAGAGCCACGAAGCGAGCGCCAGCCCGAGAACCAGTTCCGTGCCCGTTACTATCGCGAGTATCTCTCTTATGTACAGGGTCTGCACGCAGACGGCGCACGCTCCGAGAGCGATTATCCGTGTGCGTCTTCTGTTCCTGTTATTCATGTCAGGGAGTGCTGGTCGTCGTAATAGTCTTCCTCGAACACCTTTTGAAAATCGAATACGTCATCGAATTCCTCGATCGAATCTTCATCGCTGTGCTCCAGGAGCTCGGCGGCGATCAGGCCGAAAACGATATTTCCAATATCTCTCGTCGTGTATATCCCCCAGTGATTGAGCACTTCCTTCGCCATCGGCCCGAACTGCCTCGAGGCAATCACCCTCAATCCTTCCAGGAGCTCATCGCCTGATATATGTCCGCTTGCTCTCATCATCTCCATGGTGGATTCTACTCCGGAGAACACGAAGCGCCATGCGTATTTTTCATATCTACCGTCGGCGCCGGCAGCCTCGTCTACATCCCGCCACCTGTCAGAATCGTGTCTCAATCCGCCGTTCCTTCCTTGTGACCATAAGTGGTCGTCGGTCCCCTGCCCGCTCCTCTTCTCATGAGTGTGCTGCGTTCCCCGGATGGATCCATTTCAGGCCAGTCCATGTTATAGTGCAGGCCGCGTGATTCCTTTCTCATGGAGGCCGACTCCACGACGAGCGAGGAGACAAGCGCGATATTTCGCAGTTCCACCATGTCACTCGATATGCCGTACTCGTCAAAGAGCATCCTGACAGTCTGAGCGATCTGGCCGATCCTCTGTCTCGCTATATGGAGACGTTCGTCCGACCTGACGATTCCGACATAATCCCACATCACTCTTCTCGTAAGATCCCAGTCATGATCGAGTATCACTGTCTCGAGGACCTTCGGGTCGGCGGCGACCGGAACCTCCCCGACAGAAGGTTCGTAATGGTCCTTCTCGATCTCCCCGGCGAGCCTGGCGGCGCATCGCGCGGCGCTGACAAGCGATTCGAGCAGGGAATTGCTCGCGAGCCTGTTAGCACCGTGGCAGCCCGAGCATGCCACCTCGCCGATCGCATAGAGCCCTTTCAGTGCGGTCGTCCCGTCGATGCGGGCCTTTACTCCGCCGACCATGTAGTGAGCGGCGGGAACCACAGGTATCGGTTCCGAACCTATATCTATACCGAACTCGAGACATGTCTCGTATACAAAAGGAAAGCGCTCCCTGAGCCAGGCACCCGACTTGTGAGATATGTCGAGAAGGACATACTTCTCGCCGCTTTGCTTCATCTCGCTGTCGATCGCCCTGGCAACGATATCGCGCGGGGCGAGTTCGGCTCGCGGATCGTACTTATTCATGAACTCCCTGCCGTCGAGGCTCCGGAGCACGGCGCCCTCACCCCTGAGAGCCTCCGATATCAGGTGCGACTTGGCCTCTGAGTGGTAGAGACAGGTGGGGTGGAACTGTACGAATTCGAGATTCTCGATCTCGGCGCCGGCGGCATAGGCCATCGCGATCCCGTCACCGGTGGCAACATCGGGATTCGATGTGTAGAGGTATATCTTTCCCGCCCCGCCGGTGGCGAGAACGGTGTTCGACGCCAGATAGGTACATATCTCCCCGCCGCCTAATAATGCGTGACATCCCCTGACCCTGCCCATCCCGTCGACAACGAGGTCGACGGCCAGCCTCTCCTCCTCGATCTCTATACGGGGATTCGAAGCGCAGGCCTTCAGCAGCGTCTCTTCGAGTTCCCTGCCGGTCAGATCGCCGTAGTGCACGATCCGCGGCTGCGTGTGCCCTCCCTCCCGTCCGAGCCGAAGACTTCCGCTGCTGTCGTCCCTCGAGAACCTTACTCCGAGAGCGATCAGCTCCTCGATCCTGTCAGGCCCCTCGCGGACCATTATCTCGACGGCTTCCCTGTCGCACAGTCCGCGCCCGGCCTCTATCGTATCCTTTATATGCAGATCGAATGAATCCCTTACCCTGTCCATGACCGAGGCGATCCCGCCCTGGGCATACCTCGTATTGGACTGATCGGCCTTCTTCTTCGTGATTACGCGGACATCGGCATACTCCGAGGCCTTCAGGGCAAAGAAAAGCCCCGCCGCACCACTTCCTATCACCAGTATGTCGCTTCTCACCATTTCCATGGCGCCATGCCTCCCGACTCAGATAATAGATGTTTCCGGTCGCAACGTAAAGAAGTGCATTATGCATATTGCAGGCTCCCTCGTTCATCCCCACCCCTCAAGGCTGTTATAATCGATTGTTTTTGCTTGATATACAGATGCGCCTGCCGGCGATATTCTGGCACAAACATTGCGTAGTGAGCGTTGAAACACCTTGAAGCCAGTAAATTACATCAGGAGGTTACCCGATGTCAGTGAGGAAGATGAGCCTTGTCGCAGCCGTTATGCTTATAGTAGGCATCGCCGTCATGGTCGGTTGTAGCGATAAGCCGTATAATTACACAACCCGGACAATCGTATATGTCAGCTATATGAATGACGGTATGCCGTATCTCTGCGACGTTCTCGAGCAGGGCGATTCACTCTACTACGAGGACACGAACATTTACAAGATCGATGACGACTATATCAAAGAGGACCGCGTCAAGGTCGTATTCCACAACAGGCCCTACAACAGCCTGATCGAACCCGAGTTGTCCCTCGGCGATTTCCTCGTTACGGGATACACTGTGGAGTTCGTGTCTACCGACGGCAGTGGAATAGTACCTGTCCCGCCGTTTACGGGCAACACGAGCGTCCTCATCCCGGCCGATGAAATGGTCGAGGCGTGGATAGTCATCGTTCCCTTCGGATCCAAGAACGTCGATCCCCTGGTATCGATGCAGTACACTCCAGCGGAAATATACACCAACGCGAGGATCACTTTTACGGGTCACGAGGTCCAGACGGACAGGGAGGTCACCTTCCAGGCCGGTCTTCACGTGAACTTCGGCGATCCTCTGATCACAAAGACCAATAAGACTGATTTCTAAACGGTACGGCCAACAGGGTAACCGGTGTTTTATAGAACAGCGGCCGTTCCCCGGAAGGGGAGCGGCCGTTTCTCATATCCTGTCAGCCGACCGCAGACTCAGAGCACGGGCGCCAGCAGTTCCTCCATCCCGGCAATCTCCATATCCATATCGAGCCTCAGCAGTCTCGCCTCTTCGGGGAAGATCGATGAGACCTTGCCCCAGTCTTTAGCTGTCGTGACAAAGACAGTCCGCGCAGTGCACTCTTCTATTATCTCCGTGATATCTCCGGCGGAATATTCGTGATGGTCGTCATATCTGAAGGAGACCTCCGGGTCCAGTCCGAATTCGACTGCGGTATCCTCGAATGAGCCGGGCTTCGCTATCCCGCTCAGTAGAGCGATCTGCGCTCCCGCGAGACCGGCGGCATCGAACCGAGCCCCTTTACAGTCCGAAAGCGAGGAGGCCAAGTGCCGCGAGAAGAAGACAGGTTTATCCTCAACGAACCGGGCTGCCTCTACAGGAACGGATCTGTCGCGCGCTCTGGTGAATACGACAGCTCCCGCCCGCGCCGATGCCGATGACGGTTCCCTCAGGGTACCGAAGGGGAGGAGCCGGCCGGTTCCGAACGGCTTTTCCGCGTCGAGGAGAAGGATGTCGAGGTCCTTCGGGAGCGCCGTCCTGTGGAACGCGTCGTCCAGGATCACATGGGTAGGCCCCGCCGCTTCCGATATCGCCCTTATCCCCCTCGCCCTGTCCCTGTCGACCGCGAGAGGCAGGCCTGCCCTTATATACAGAACGGCCTCATCTCCCAGTTCACGAGATGCTTCAAACTCACTGCCGCCCGTCCACATCGTATATCCCTCGGGAAGATCACTGTCTCCACCGGCTTCTCCGGGCAGTGCGACGGCGCCTCCGCTGCGGCTCGCGCTTCCCCCGTACCCCCTGGTCACTACGGCCGGCTTCAGCCCTTTTGCCGCGAGCGCCGAAGCTATCGCCAGGACGCATGGCGTCTTCCCGCCTCCGCCGACCTCGATGTTTCCTACAGATATTATCTTCGGTCCCGATACGGTCGCGCGGGGCGTCGGCACCGGAGTCATGCGGGCATGCAGCCCGTAAAATATGGAAAGTGCGTACCTGAAGGGGCCGAGCAGGGACCACCCGCCGGCGCCCATGAAGATCCGCATCCGTTTAGAGTATCTTTCAACTATCCTCATGCGGCCAGACATCCTCACCCCTGTAACCGATCTCCCTGTCAAGACGGGAGGTCAGATCTCCCAGTCGCTTCTCCAGTTCTATCCTCAGCTCCTCCCTCTCTTCCGCTCCGGCTGTGCCGGGAACGATGAGTGGCTCGCCGTACTCCACGATCACCTTTGCGAAAGGAACGGGGATCTGGAACCTGTCCCATGAACCAAATATCTTTCGCCCCTTCGCGGTATCCGTGATCGGCACTACGGCACAAGAAGCGAGACGGCTCAATTCGGTCGCTCCCTGCTGCACCCTGCCCCTCGGCCCCTTCGGGCCGTCGACCGTCAATCCGATGTCGCAGCCTTCCGCCAGAACGCCTTTGAGTTCCCTCAGCGCCCTGGCTCCACCCCTCGTCGTCGATCCCTTGAGGTGCCCGAAACCGAGCCATTCGATGGTCTTCCCCATCAGGTCTCCATCGTAGTGCTCGGAGGCCAGTACATGTACATTCCTGTTCCTGTGCGACCAGCTGAGAGCGAGCAGCCTTCCATGCCAGAAGGCATATATCACCCTCTCAGATATCTTCCGGGCCCTGTCGAGACGTTCCCCTCCCCTGATCTCCAGGCGCCAAGTGACGCCGAGCAGCCTGATCATCAGAGAGGCGAGGAAGCTCACAACCTTTGCGTTCGGCCTGATCTTCATCTCTGGCCTGCCATCGAGAGAGCCCTCTCAGCGAGATCGTCCATCCCGCCTTCACGCCTGAGTGAATCCCTCAGTGAAAGGAGCCGCGAGGAGATCTCACCGTAACGTCCGCTGTCTCCGAGGAGTCTGTCGGCCTCGTCCGCGATCCGGCCCGCAGCGGCATCCTTCTGTATCAGCTCCGGGACTACAAGGTCTCCGGCAAGGACATTGGGCATGGCGATCCAGGGTATCTTCACCAGCGACCTGGCGAGAAGATAGGTCAGACCCGACGTCCTGTATATCACGACCATCGGTGTTCCGGACATGGCAGTCTGAAGGGTAACGGTACCTGACGATGCTATGACCAGTTTCACACCGGCCAGTTCCTCGATACCGCTGCGCGTCAGCGTCACATATTCCTTCATGTCAGGGGGAACAGCGAGCAGTCCGTCATCTATGAGCGGCGCGGCCCCGAGCCTAAATCTGCACATCGGCCATTTTCCCTTCAACCCGCGCGCAGCACCGAGCATCGGACCGAGGTGATTGAGGACCTCCTGCTTCCTGCTGCCGGGAAAGAGGAGGATCTCGAACTCCTCGTTCCTGCCGGGTGCTGATTTCGGAACAGGAGGAGTGCCTATCTCATCGAGCATGGGATGGCCGGCAAAAAGGACCGGGATACCTTTTTCCCTGTAGTATTCGACCTCGAAGGGAAGAATGACAGCCATGAGGTCGACGACCTTCTTCATCTTTCTCGTTCTCCACCCGGCCCACGCCCAGACCTGCGGGCTTATAAAGTACAGTACGGGGATCCCCCCGGCCTTTGCCCGTGCGGCGATCCTCATATTCATTCCGGGATAATCAACGGGGATATAGAGATCGATATCTCCACTGGAGAGTAGTTCTCCAAGAGCCTTCTCGAGTTTCCTGATTTTCGCGAGTCCGGAGACGATCTCTGAGAAACCCATGAAGGCGTAGTCCTCAATAGAGAACCTCACGTCGGCCCCGGCCGCGGCCATCGCCTCTCCACCCATGGCGATGAATCTCGTCCCGGGCTCCCTGGCCCTGATCGCTGATATGAGAGCTGCGGCGTGATGATCGCCGCTTGTCTCGCCGCAGGTTATCAGGATCGTCTTCATCCCTCGGGGCGGTCCTTCCTCAACCGTTCGAGGATCATCTCCGCCGTTTCCAGGGCGTACAGTCCCTGGACCCCGGAAACTACCGGTTCGTGGATTCCCCGGGCCGCCTCGATGAACGAGTAGATCTCTTTCATCAGCGGTTCTCCGTCGTCTACAGCGGCACCGATCGGTTTGATGAAAGCCATCGGATCAGAAGCGAGCTGCTCGGCCGGCACATCGGCAGCCTTGCCGAACGCCTCGATCGACCGCGCCCTCAGATCGGCCGATACATACAGATTCTCCTCGAAGAAACGCATCTTCCTGAGCGGCTCACGCGAGACCCTGCTGGCGGTAAGGTTCGCGACACACCCTCCCTCGAACTCGAGCCTCGCATTTACGATGTCTGGAGAGCCGGTCAGAACGTTCGCACCGGAAGCGCGCAGTTCCACGAGGCGGTCGCCTTCGAGAAGCGACAGCACAAGATCGATATCGTGTATCATAAGGTCGACTACCACGGAGACATCCGTCCCCCTTGGCGTGAAGGTGCCGAGCCTGTGGCATTCTATGAACATAGGGTTTCGCACGAGTCCTGCCGCGGCCTCGAAAGCGCCGTTGAACCTCTCGATATGACCTACCTGCAGCACGAGTCCTGCCTTCGCCGCCGCTTCCACCATCTCCCTGCCCTCAGCCGAACTTGCGGCGAGAGGCTTTTCGACGAGGACATGGACCCCTTCGGCGAATGCTTCCAGCGCGAGGGAATGATGCACAGTGGCAGGCGTGCAAATACTCACCACGTCGCATTTCGCCAGCAGTTCGGAGGGACTGCCGCAGACCTGCGTTCCCCATCGTTCCGCCATCTCCTCAGCCTTAGCCGAGTCTGAATCCTGCAGGAAAACCTCATCGACCTTATCCGAGGAGGCATAGATCCTCGCATGGTGATTACCGAGACTTCCGGTACCAATGACTCCGGCCTTTAATCCCCGGGACTCGCCCATAGTGTACCCCGCTTTTCGATGTGTGTGGTTATCAGAGAGTTATTCCGCGCTGCGATCCGCGTATGAAATCGAGGAGTATTTCGATCTCTTCGCTCGACTCGATCTCTATCTCTATCCGCTCGATCGCCTGAGTCACATTCAGTCCGCTCCTGTATATCAGCCTGTACGCGGCCTTGATCCTATCGAGCTGGGAATCCTCGAATCCCCGGCGCTTCAGCCCGACAGTATTGAGGCCCGATACCTTAGGGGGACTTCCGGCGACCTTGACATACGGCAGCACGTCTTTCGCTACACGGCTCCCTCCTCCGACGAAGGAGTGTACGCCGATCCTTACGAACTGGTGAACTGGGACCATACCGCCGAGTATCGCGTGATCGTAAATCGTCACATGTCCGGCGAGATTGACCGCGTTGGCGAGTATCACGTTATCGCCGATGATACAGTCGTGCGCGACATGCGAGTACGCCATCATGAGGCAACCGCTTCCAACGATCGTAGCATCTCCCTCGTTGGTAGCCGTGTTGACCGTCGCGTATTCCCTGATCATATTGTTGTCGCCGATCCTGACCGATGACCTGGCTCCGCGATACTTCAGATCCTGCGGCGGAGTGCCCAGAACGGCACCGTGAAAGATCGTATTGCCGGCGCCGATCGTCGTATGTCCGTCGATCAGGACGTTGCTCGCAACGGAGGTCCCTTCGCCTATCTTCACGTCCGGGCCGATGACAGAGTACGGCCCTATCGTGACATCCTTGCCCAGCTCAGCCCCGTCGTGCACAATCGCCGCTCCATGTACCTCGGTCGACATCATTCCTCCGTTATCTCTTCACGATCGTGGACGAAAGGTTTGCCTCGGCAACGACACTGCCGTCGACATAAGCTTTACCCCTCATCTTGCAGAATTTTTTCTTCAGTGACAGCATCTCGAGCTCGAATCTCAGCTGGTCACCCGGAATGACAGGCTTCCGGAACTTCGCCTTGTCTATCGTCATGAAGTAGACCAGATAATCCTCCGGATTGTCCACGCTCGAGAGAAGCAGGATCCCTCCGACCTGCGCCATCGCCTCGACGATGAGAACCGCTGGCATTATCGGCTGTCCGGGAAAATGCCCCGTGAAGAAGGGCTCGTTTATCGTCACATTCTTGATCCCCACGACCCTCTTGCTGCTCTCGAGCTCGATTATCCTGTCGACGAGGAGGAAAGGATACCTGTGGGGCATGATGTCCATGATCATGTTGATGTCCCAGTGCCCGTCGCCGGGCCCCAGTGTAGATTTCTGCTTGTTCTTCATGTCCTGCGCGAGGAGTCTGGCGAACTGCAGGTTGTAGTTGTGTCCCGACCTGATCGCTATGATATGACCCTCTTGCTGCTCTCGAGCTCGATTATCCTGTCGACGAGGAGGAAAGGATAATCGAGCTCGAGAGCAGCAAGAGGGTCGTGGGGATCAAGAATGTGACGATAAACGAGCCCTT